>JASHTD010000309.1 GCA_030040725.1 Candidatus Sulfotelmatobacter sp.
TCCGCATTTTCGCGCTGGTGATATCCCTGCTCACGTTCGTGCTGTCGTTGCACCTGCCGGTTTATTTTCATCGCGGGCTGGACGGGTTTCAATATCAGATCGACAAGCAATGGATTTCCGTTCCCAACATTCATTACCACATGGGGATCGATGGGATTTCTTTGTGGCTGATTGTGCTGACGACATTTCTTACGCCGCTGTGCGTGCTGATCTCCTGGACCTCGGTTCACGACCGGGTGAAGGAATTTTTTATTCTGCTGCTGATTCTGGAGACGGCGCTGATCGGTGTTTTCACCTCGCTCGATCTGTTCCTGTTTTATTTCTTCTGGGAAGCCACGCTGATTCCGATGGCCCTGCTGATCGGCATGTTTGGCCACGAGCGCAAAGTCTATGCCGCGGTGAAGTTTTTCATGTACACGATGATCGCGTCGGTGTTCATGCTGGCGGCGATTTTGTGGCTATACGCGCATACCGGAACGTTTGACTTTGTGACGATCCGCGATCAGATCGCGAGCGGAGCGGTGCCGAAGTTTTCTGCGGCGGCGCAGTGGCTCTTTCTGGGATTCTTCCTGGCGTTTGCGGTGAAGGTTCCGTTGTTTCCGTTCCACACCTGGCTGCCGGATGCGCACGTGGAAGCGCCGACGGCGGGCTCGGTGCTGCTGGCTGGAGTGCTGCTGAAGATGGGTACCTACGGGCTGCTGCGCTTCAACGTGGGCTTGTTTCCGGAACAGGCGCGGCAGAACGCGTGGTGGATCATGATTCTGGCGGTGATCGGAATCATTTACGGCGCGCTGGTGGCGATGGTGCAGCCGAACATGAAGAAGCTCATCGCGTATTCCTCGGTGAGCCATCTTGGGTTTGTCGTTCTCGGAATTTTCAGCTTCACGCAACTGGGGTTGGACGGCGCGATGTTCGTGATGCTGGCGCATGGCGTTTCTACCGGGGCGCTGTTCATGCTGGCGGGAATTTTGCATGAACGTCGGCACACGTATGAGATCAGCGAATTTGGCGGCCTGGCTTCGATCATGCCAGTGTATGCCGCGCTGTATCTGGTGATTGTGCTGGCTTCGGCGGGACTGCCTTTGCTGAATGGGTTCGTCGGAGAATTTCTGGTGCTGAGCGGGACGTTCCAAGCGAAAGCAGTTTTTGGAATTCTGGCAGCGACCGGCGTGATCTGGAGCTCGATTTACCTGTTGTGGATGTATCAGCGGGTGTTTTACGGGAAAGTGAAGCACGCGGTGAATGAGAGGCTGCACGATCTTTCGGGATTCGAGAAGTGGGCGGTGTGGCCGTGCGCAGTAATGACGCTGGTGATGGGCGTGGCGCCGATCTTGTGGCTGGCGGCGATCGACCCGGCGGTGCAGTCTGTGCTGACGCCGATGGTGAAGGTGGCGAGCCGGATGGTGGGACCATGATCGGCGGAATAGTGATCAGTGCAGTAACGACTGCGGGAGCAACGGCCGAGAAACTGTTTGCCCCGATGGGAACGATAAAGCGTCTCCCTGCTCTGTTTCAGACGCTGCCGCAAAGCGCAGACTACATTCGAATCCTGCCGGAAATTGTTCTCTCGGTTTTTGGCATGTTGGTCATGATTCTCGATCCGCTGATGGATGAGGAGAAAAGTCAAAAGGCTCTCGCATCGATTGCACTGGTGGGCACGCTAGCCGGGTTGGGAGCGACGTGGTTCATGGCGCAGTCACCGGGTCTGGCCTTCTGGAACATGGTGCAGGTGGACGGATTCAGCGTTTTCTTTCATGTCGTGGTGATTGCGATTGCCGCGGTGGTGATTCTCAGCTCGTATGAATACATGGCGGTACAACGGATTCGAGCGGGAGAATACTACGCTCTGGTGCTGTTCGGCACGGTGGGCATGATTCTGATGTCTTCGGCGATCGAGCTGGTGTTGATTTTCATAGCTCTGGAGATTTCGTCGATTGCGACGTATGTGCTGGTAGGGTTCCGCAGACACGAGGCGTCCAGCGCAGAATCGTCGCTGAAGTATTTTCTGCTAGGTTCGTTTGCAACGGCATTTTTTCTCTACGGTGTGGCCCTGATGTTTGGCGCGACCGGGCACACGAATATCAACGAAATCAGCGGAGCACTGCAGGCCGGCCCGATTCCTCTGCTCGCCGTGGTGGCAGTCGCGTTCATGTTTGTGGGACTGGGCTTCAAGGTCGCGGCGGCGCCGTTTCACATCTGGACGCCGGATGTTTATGAAGGAGCGCCGGCGCCGATTGTGGGCTTCATGTCGACCGCGCCGAAGGCAGCGGCATTTGCGGTGTTGTTGCGCGTTGTTTTTGTGATCGACGTGCATGCGCTGTTCTGGGTGATCTGGGTTGCCGCGGCGCTTTCAATGACTCTGGGCAATATCGGCGCGCTGGTGCAGGACAATGTGAAACGTCTGCTCGCATATTCTTCAATTGCGCACGCGGGCTATTTGCTGGTGGGATTTGCAGCATTGCGGGGACTGGGAACCTCGACGGCGATGTTCTATGCGGCTTCCTACGCGGCGATGAACGTGGGCGCGTTTGCGGTCGTCAGTCACTTTGCAAATGCGGGAGAGCGCTACGTTACGCTGGAAGATTACGAGGGATTGGGCCGCAGTTCGCCGCTGCTGGCGGCGGCGCTGACGATCTTCTTGCTCTCACTGATCGGCATTCCAATGACCGGCGGCTTCTTCGCCAAGTTTTACGTGTTCAGCGCGGCGGTGAAATCAAACCTGATCTGGCTGACGATTATCGGCGTCCTGAACAGTGGAGTTGGCGCTTACTACTATTTGCGCGTGATCGTAAAGATGTACATGAACGAGGCGCGGAGAGAAGTTCCGGTGACTCCAGTGACGCTCGGGCCGCGGCTCGCGATTGCCGTGTGCCTGATCGCGACGATCTATCTGGGTGTTTATCCCGGTTCGGTGTTACGCTATGCGCAGGATTCGGCGCAAGCGCTGGTGCAACGTGCTGCGCCGGGTCCTCCCTCCGTGCCGGTTTCACCTACAGCGAGCTTTTAGAAAATCATCCCTCCGGAAGTCTCCCTTGGAACTTGTGAACTTCGGCGCCACGCGGCTGGCGTGAACCGTTCTTTTCTGGGATCATCGAACAGCTACGCAACCGAGAGTGAACAGATTCGTAATCGGCTGCAAACCAGGTATGAAAGAAACTTTGCGAGCCGTCGCCGAAAGATTGAGCCGCGGGGTGGTCCTGCAGCGAAGGCTGCCGGTAAATTTTGGTGCGGGGAAGATATTGGTATCGCCGGATGCGGGACTGAGATTCTACCGGCGAAACCTGGCGGCGGGCGATGCCATTCTGTTTCGTATGGTGGACGAACTCGTCGCTCCGGACGACGTTGTGTGGGATATTGGCGCCAATGTTGGGCTGTTTGCTTTTGCGGCGGCGAACCGGGCCGGAACCGGAGGAAAAGTGGTTGCGATCGAGCCTGATCTTTGGCTGGCGGGCCTGCTGCGGCGCTCGTGCCAGCTTCTGGATCGCACGCGAAATGCGCCGGTAACGGTCATTCCCGCTGCCGCCTCGAATTCGTTCAGTTTGGCGAAATTCCACATCGCAAAGCGGGGACGCTCGTCGAATCATCTGGAGGGGGGCGGGTCCACTCAGACGGGCGGAACACGGAGCGTTGAGTCAGTTGTGACGATTCCGCTGGACTGGCTTCTTGAACAAGTGCCTCCGCCGCAGGTTTTGAAGATTGATGTAGAAGGCATGGAGCACCGCGTGCTAAGCGGAGCCACAGCCGTATTATCGAAAGCGCGACCGGTGATCTGGTGCGAGGTAAACCCCGTCAACAAGGAAGAAGTCACCAAGATTCTTTATGCCCACGATTACGAATTATTTTGTGCAGAGGAGAATGCATCGCAGCGACAACCGCTGCCGACCGCACCCTGGGAAACCTTAGCTCGCCCGCGCGCTGGAAGTTCGTGCCGGGCGGGGTCCGCAGCGAAGGCCGATATTTCTTCCGCGACTTTCTCGCGATAGGATTTGCTGCCGGTCTGGGCCTTCGAATCCCGGCGCTATTCCTGGCTTGGCGTTTCGTAAACGCTGGTTTCGCGTTGCGGCCTTTGCGCGGCGTTGGCGCAAACAGGTGGAACCTCACTCGCTGGAGCTAGGCACGAGCGGAACGAAGCGAACCAGTTCGCCCGGCGAAACGACGGGTTGCCCGTTAACCATCCGAACAAATTGCAGTTGCTGAGCATCTTCTCTGCCGACGGGAATAATCATGCGCCCGCCGTCGGCGAGTTGCGCGAGCAGCGGCACAGGTATGCCGGGTGCAGCGGCGGAGACAAGGATGGCATTGAACGGGGCGGCGGACGGAAGACCGAGCGATCCATCCCCGGTGAATACCTTCACGTTGGTGTAGCCGAGTTCGGCAAGCTTCTGGCGAGCGACCTCGGCGAGCGCGGGATGGCGTTCGATGGAGAAAACCTGAGCGGAGAGCTCAGCGAGCAGCGCGGTCGCGTAGCCGGAGCCGGTACCGATTTCGAGGACTTTATCTTGCGGCATCAGGCACAGAGATTCGAGCATGACGGCGACGATGTAAGGCTGGGAGATGGTTTGTGCTTCGCCGATGGGCAGAGGATGGTCTTCATAGGCCTCTGCGCGGAAAGACTCCGAGACGAATTGGTCGCGGGGCACGCGAGACATGGCGGCGAGAACTCGCGGATCGGAGATGCCGCGGGCGCGAAGTTGCGTTTCAACCATGAGTTCACGCGCCGCGGAGGAATCAAGCATGAGTTCAGAGTATAGACGTTTGGACTTCTTCGGGAAGAGCATGTCCGTTGAATAAGAGTGTCGCTGGCCGTGCGGCTGAGCATTCATTTCTTGCGAGTGCGGGCGCGGAGATCGAAGCTGACCACTCCGTTCTGATCGCGGGTGCCGACGGCAGAAAGGTTGCGATTCACATAATACTCGCCTTGAATAATCTGCTCTGAGGTTTGGGAAACGTTCGTCGAATAGAGGATGGTGAAGTGGTTGACGAATTCCTGTTCGATGGTGATCTGTGGACCGTTGCTGATCGGGTTGGTTTCGGTAGTAAGTCCCTGGGGATCGATTTTGATGTTGCTGGCTCCGAACAAGCGCTGCAGGCGGCTGGTGACGTTGGTGTTCAGAGCTTCGCTGAGGATCTGAGCAGTCGCCTGGTCGGAGAACGTGGTTCCACCGGGCTGTCCCTGGAACTGAGTTGTCTCTTCGCTGCTGCGGCCGAGAGCGAGAAGGGCGACGATATCGGACTTGGGAAGGGGAGGATCGGAACGGTAGTTGATGTTCAGCCCACGATCGGGAGTTCCGGTAATGGTGATGTCGAGGTCATAGTTGCGGACATGAGTCGAGGCCTGAAGATTGAGCTGAGGTTCGATCGCGACGGGATTGGCGAACGTGATATCGCCCCGCTCAAGAGTGAAGCGCGTGCCGTGGAAGGTAGCCTGACCTTCGAGAACATCGGCGCGTCCGAGAACTGCGGGTCGTGCTATTGAGCCGCGAATACGCAGATCGGCATCACCGGAGAAGCGGGCGATGGCGGTGCGCATCTGGAGTTCCGGCGCGGTCTGCACATGGATATCGACCTTGACGTTGTTCAGGGGCGAGTTCGCGGTTGCAACGCTGGTGAGCTGGCGGCTGCGGTCGAGGTAAGAACTGAAATCGAAACCGGGAGTGATGGCGATTTTGTTGACGGTGATATCCCCGGAGAGTGTCGAAACGGAGCGCGAGCCGGCCCAGTGCAATTGCGCGTCCGCGGTCGAACTTACACCGGGGGGATAGCGGAGGCGGACCTCTTTGGCGGTGCCGGTCAGATTGAAATTGAGCTGGCGGTTGGAATATGTGGCGTCGCCTGCGAGATCGACCATGCCTCCGCCGGTGCGGGCAGCCAGGGAATTGATGTGAAAACGATCGCGAGTAAAAAGGAGCGAACCGTTCAGATCGGTCAAGCCGCTGGGAACCCCAGCGTAGGAAATGGCAGAGTCGGCGAGCTGAATGCGACCTTCCGGCTGAGGATCGGAGAACGTACCGCCGATTGTGAGACTAGCCGAAACCTGACCCGAGGCGGAGAGGTTTGGGTCGAAAGTGGAAAGCAACTTGAGATCGGCGTGGCCGTCAGCAGTGAGATCGAGTGCACGCGAGCCCGAAAGCTGAACGGTGCCAGAAGCGGTGACGGCGGTTCCATTGCCGACGAGGTGCAGGTTCTGGATTCGCAAGGATTCGCGGGCAATGGAGAAAAGAATGGGATCTGGATTTTGAACTTGGAGGTTATCGAGGGTGAGCGCGAGAGCGGTCAAATTTCCATTGGCGATCCAATCGGAGGGAAGAAATAGCGGGCCGCTGATCGCCACGGAACCGCTCACGGAAGAATGCGCGATGATTGCTCCCTTGAGATAGGGGCGCAACACCGGATCGACATCGAGCTGATCCATGTAGAAAGACAGACTGGCGGGATTGTTGGTGTGCAACCGAAAATCACCGGCGAGGGTCAACGATCCACGCTGAAATTCGGAAATGCCCGTTAAGTGCAGATCGCCCTTCGCGGTCGATGCTTGAAGATCAAAATCTCCTTCAAGTTCGTGATCGAGGGTAAGCCCGCGAATGTGGGCTTTACCGTCGATCGAGGGCGATTGCGGAGTGCCCCCGGCCTGCAACGTGAAATCGGCGTGGCCTTCGAGCGAAATACGGCCAAGCTGGAGCCCAGGGAACTGCGCGAGATCGAGGTTGTTGCCGGTGAGATCGAGGTTAAACACCCGAGTTGGAGGACGGTAAGCGGCACTTCCTGTAATTACCGAATCTTCATGAAATAAATGCATGCCGGAAAACGCGACCTGATCGGGATCGATATGGAAAACGGAGTCAAATTGCCGGATGCTTTCACCGTAAGCGGAGGCGTTGGTGAGATGAATTTCACCATCCGCGTGGGGGGCAGAAAAAGTGCCGCTGGCGCGGAGGTTCACATCGGCGGCGCCGATCAGGGGGTAATCGAATCCGGCAAGAGCCTCGAGGGTCGGAAGATCGGCCTGGTATAGATTAGCGCGCAGGTGGAACGCGCTATCTCCGGTGATATGCCCATGTTGAAGATTGACGGAGCCGTCGAATATGCCAGAAGCGCCATCGTGCTGCAGCTTGCCGGAATGCAGCGTAAGGCTGTCGAAGGAAAGCTGCATGGAAGCGGAAAGAGAATCCCAGCGCATTTCCATGGGATGGGTTCTATGACTCTTCGGGAAAGTGATGGCAAGGTTATCGGCGGAGAGAGCACCGAAAACACGAGGAGCCGAAAGCGAGCCGGTCATCCCGCCGTTGAGAGTGGCGGAGCCATTCAACGCAACGGGAAAAAGTTCAGGGCCGCGAACCGCGGAAAGAAATGGGAGCCAATCTGCCAGGCTTGAGGTGGAAACAGAGAGCCGAACCGAGGAGGAAGCGGAGAGCGTTCCCGATGCCTGGAGGTGGCTGTTGGGCGTAGCTAAAGTGAAGCGCGGAAGATCAAGCGAGTCTGTGGTGGCATGATACGTGCCGCTGGCGTGGGCAGCAACGGCAAGCTGTCCCCGGGCTGCTTCCGCGAAGGGATTGAGATCTGCGTCAAATTGGATTTCCGCATCGCGGGGTGTTCCCTGCCAGCGAGTCGCAAAGGTACCCGAGAGCAATGCTGCCGGATGGAATATCGGGAAAGGATGTGAGGGGGTGTCGAGAGCGGCGGCAACCTCGTCGGCGGAAAGGTTGACGACATGGATGTGGGCGGTTGCGAACTGGAATAACGGCTTAGGGCTGGTTGAATGAACCTTGGAGGAAGGAACCGCAGAAATGGTCGGCGTGATGAGCGCTTTTCTGGCAGCGGCGGAGAGATGCTGCGGGGGCGCGAGCCACTGATTAATTTCCGCCTCGCCATCGAAGCCGCCGCTGAAAATCTTGCCTTGCAGCCTGGACAGTGAAAGCTGCTGATCGGTCACTGCGTAACCGGTAGTGAACGAAGCTTTGGAAAAAGATACTTGATCGTCCTGGAATCCGAGATTCTGAGCCGATAACGAGCCGCTGGTAGAAAAGTGATCGAGCGACCAGTCGCCATGACCTTTGAGATCGAGGACGCCGGTGCGCAAATCGGGGCGGCGGGCGATGGTAGCGACTTCATCGAGATCGAGATGGGCCTCGTAAGGCCCTTGCACATGAGGATGGCGAAAATCGGTGACCTGGCCGGTTGCCGAAAAGTGAGAGTGGCCGGAGTTCCATTTTAACGAGCTGATGACGGCGGAATCGGAGCTGAGTGTGAATTCGAGGGCGGTCATCCAGGCGAAGGGCTTGTAATTGGGAAGCTTGGTATCGACCTGGCCGAGCAGCAGGCGACCATCGTAACGACGGCCGAGGAAGGAATAATCCATCTGCAATGAGGTGTCGCGGGCGGTGAAGTCTACGGGGATGGATTGACCGTGTCCGGGAAGATTTTCCCAGATAATCTGGCCGTGGCGCAGTTCGAAATGATCGATGGAGAGCGCGAAGAGCTTCTCAACCGGATTGCGACCGGCGATGTTGGCGGCGCGCGGCGGGAAATTGGTGCTGCCATCGGAAAAGAAGATTACATGGACGATAGGATGGTCGAGAATGAGCTGGTGGAATGCGAGTTCGGAGCGCAAGAGTGAACTGATTTTGAGACGGGCAGTGATGGCGTCGGCGTGAGCCAGAGGAATGTCGGTTTGTGCCTCGCGGCCGCGCACCGTGATGTCACGCACTTCGACCTGGAGATGAAAAGGAACGGTGTGAATGCTGGCGACTTGCGCACGGCCACCGGTGATGCGCTCGATCTCTTCCACCAGACGGCGACGAACCAGCGACTGAAAAGAATCGGTGGTGAGATACAAGAGAAAGCCAAAGGCAGCGAGAGACCCAACCACGGCCCCCAACAGAGCAAATCTCCACCAGCGGCGCGGATGGAGCTTCGGGGAAGGCTCGGTCACTGCGATTGAACTCCCCTGTCGTTGGCGGAGATGGCGGGAAGATGCACCTGGCCTTCGGAGCGCAAGGTTTGCAGCCAGGAGACCAGCAATTCGTTGACTTTCTTCTCGGTAAGCACTTCTCGAATCCTGGCGGAAACGTCGGACAGCGGAACCTCGCGCGCCCCTGCTTGCTTCAACCGCGGGACAAATTGATCGCGGTAATAGGCTTCGATGGATTTGGAGTCGATTTGCACGGCCGGGCGAAGGCGGGCGTCAACGAGGCGCATGAGTTCGATCTCCTGGCGAACGTGGGCCGCGAGATCTGTCTGGGTGATGTGATAGCCACCGAGAATTGCCTGCCAACCAGCTTCGGATGTGGCCTGGGAATACAATTTACGCGCCTC
Source organism: Candidatus Sulfotelmatobacter sp. (assembly GCA_030040725.1). Lineage (GTDB taxonomy): Bacteria > Acidobacteriota > Terriglobia > Terriglobales > Acidobacteriaceae > Sulfotelmatobacter. Next base: position 9,313 of record JASHTD010000309.1, read on the forward strand.
GGCGACGCGCGCGGAGACCTCGGCGTCGGAAGCGTGAGGCGCATCGGCAGACTTCATCTGTTCGCGAAGCAGTTCCTGATCGATAAGCTTGTCGAGAACAGCGCGCCGGTCATCTTCGCTGAAAGATGCAAGCGGACGGTTGGTGAGAAGAGCTTGGAAGCTGAGGGCTTCATCCCAATCGGATTGCAGAATGATGTTGCCGTTAACGATGGCCACGATGCGATCGACGACTTCGGCAGCCGCAGATTGCGGCTGGCCAAGGGCGATAGTAAGGGCAAATAAAACAGCCAATGCTGTGAGAAAAATAGTGCTGCGAGTATGAATTCGGTTTTTCAAAATGGCTGACCTATGCTGAAAAAAACGTTGAAATGGCGCAGACGCTGAGTTTCGTAGTCACCTGTCAGCTTTCCGGCCGAATTGACCAGTCCCTGGAAATAGTATGGTGGATTCAAATTGTATCCGAAATCAAAACGGAACGGGCCGATGGGAGTCTTATAGAGCAACCCCAAGCCTACTGCATGGGAAGTGTAATCATAGCCGGTGTTATTGAAGTAAGTCATGCAGGATTGAATCGGAGAACCCTCGGCAAGCAAACATTGCGCAGGATTTTCCTGATGCCAGCGCAGAGCGCCTTTCACCATGTCATGACCGGCAGTGAAGATATTGCCCATATCGTGGAAAATAGCGAAGCCGAAACCCGGCCCGAGATAAGGCAGGCTGACGGCGGGGAAGCGCAATTCCTCGTTATCGATGAAGAGCGCCGAGCCGCCGACTGGATAGCCAGAATCAGGATCGCGAGGCCCTGCTTGATTTAACGAAAAACCGCGATCAGAGTTGTCCCCGCCGGTAAAAAAAAGTTCGGGAAGTGGAATGACCGTAGTGCCCTTGGGGCACGAACTGACCAGGAACGTGACTTCACAGGCGCCGGGGGGCAGGACGCGGGTACCCTGATAAACCTGCTCCAATCCCAGCGTGGTGGAGCGCGCAAACACCAATTTGTGGTCGCTCGGCCCGAAGGCATAGTAGGTAGAATCCTTGAGCAGGCCGCGGGCATAACTGGCCTGGGAGCCGAAATAGCTGGACGCAGCGAAGCCATCGAAGCTGAGAAATTGGCCTTTGGTGCTGGCCAAGGGATTGTCGCGCTTGTCGCGAATAAAGGTGAAACCGGGACCGCCAACGACGGCAGGCAGCGAAAACAAGCTGATTTCTGCGGGAGAGAAATCGGCTTGAAAACTCGAGGCTTTGACGCGGCGGTAATCGAAGTGATAGGTGATGGACGTAGGATGGTCCGTCGGCCGCGGACCGATGTCTTGCCGGAGATCGATCTTTCCTTCCTCGCGTTGCGACGTGAAGGTGGCGACGTTGAGGCTGTTGTCGTAAAGAATTGTGTAATAAACCTTGAAACGGTCGGTCTTGAAAACGTGGGGCATTTGAAACGTGATCAGTCCGAGCTGCTGCAAAGTACCAACGGCGGATTGAAAGGTCAGGCTTTGGTCGCGGCCGCCGACATTCAATCGAGTGATCCCAAGTTCAACCCGTGGACTGACGCCAGTGGTGCCTGCAGGCGCTCGGTTTCCGGTTCCCGCCGGAAGACCAGTTGAAAATTCGATGCCACCACCGTAGGTGAAGGTGTAGCGCTTGGCTTCCTGCACTTGCAGCAGGACGTTCTTCTGCGGATCGGTTCCCTCGGGATTTTGCACGCCGGTGTCGACCTCGTTGAAGATGCCGAGATCGTAAAGCTTGGTCTGGGTGGCGAGAATGTCCTGCTGGCTGAGGGGTTGGCCGGGAACGACCTGGACCTCTCGCTGCACAACATGTTTGCGGGTGTGATCGAGTCCGGCAACCAGGACTTTGTTTACGAAAAACTGCTCGCCCTCTTGAATCTCGTAGGTGACATCTTCGCCGTTGGGGAGTCCGGGCGAGGGTTTGGTAACAATGTCGAGCGTGGCATTGGAAAATCCGTGATTGAAGTAGTCGTTGAGGATAGCCTCGCGATCGCTGGAGAGACTCTGCTCGGAGTAGGGCTGGCCTTCGCGGGTATTCAACTCGGGGAAGTGGGTGGTATCGAGCTTTTGATTGCCCACAATGCGAAATGTGCCGACCAGTGTCTGCGGCCCTTCGTCAATATTGATCTGAACATCGAGACGGTTAGGGACGCCTTGGTAGTCGTCGTTGACTTTGGTGGTAAGTCTTGCGGCGCGAAAACCATTGGCGAGATACAGAGCCTCGATTGCCGAGACGTCGTTCTTCAACAGGACTGTGCTGAAACGCCCGTAGGTTAAAAAAGTGCTAGCCGGCTCGATCTGCATGCGCTGGCGAAGTGTCTTTCTGGAAAAGTACTTGTTGCCGGAAATCTCCAGCAAAACGAATTTGTGCATGGGGCCAGGATCGATGTGGTAGACAACGCGGATCCGGCTGGGGTTGATTTCCTTTTGAAAGTCCACTTTGGCGTCCAGGTGGCCGCGGCCTTGCAAATAATTGAGCAGGTTCGTTTTGCCTTCGTTCAGAAGGTCATCGTCGATCGCATTTTCCTGGTAGATAGGAACTTCCCTTCGCAAAACCCCGCGGCTGATGTGGAATCCCGTAGCATACAGAATGACGACAGGGCCAGGGTCGATTACGTAGGTGTAATCGACAGAATTGGATTCGGGATGGTACGTCTGCGCGGAGATGGAAACCTGGGCGATAACGCGCTCCTGCTTCTGCAGTTTTTTCCTGAGGCGCTGAAGAGAGTTATTTATGCGGGCGGCAGTAATACGATCGCCGGGACGCATGTGCGCAATCTGCTCGACCTGAGCCTGGGAGAGAGCGGAATTGGGGGCGACGGTAACCTGATTGACGCGGGCAGGTTCTCCGGCAACGATGTGGAAGGTGATATCTGCCTGGCGCGTCGAGGAAGTGGAAGTAGTGTCGGCGGTAACTGTGGCGCGATAGTAGCCGTTCTCCTGCATGAGCTGGCGAATATTCTGCACGGCACGATCGAGTTTGTCGGCGTTGTAAAGTTCGCCAAGCTGGAACTTCGAGGCATTGATGATCTGATTGCTGTTGGGACGTGAGGGAGCGCCTTCAACATTAAGGGAGCCGATGAAAAGATTGGGCGAGGAAGTGAAGGTCAGTTGCACGCCCGAGCCCGCGGGCGAGACTTCAGCTTCGATATCGGAAAATAGGCCGGTGGCAAAAAGAATTCGAATGCTTTCACGAACCTTATCACGGTCGAGAGGCTCGCCGGCTTTTTGCGGCAGCATGGACAGCAGGCGGCTGGTATCGGGAACGCCGGGGAGATCGATGGAGTTGATGATTTGGCCGGAATATTCGGACATCGCGGCCAAAGAGGAGGGTTCAGAAGCTTGCTGATCGTGCGAGGGAGGGACGGAGGAATGTTCTGAAAGAGGTGGTCCAGCGTGGGCGAAGGTGGCGAGCCCGGAGACAAACAGTATGAGAAATGAAATGTACTGTCTTAGCAAAAAGTGTCCTTCGGTGGTTTCTGGCTTCGATGGAAAGCAATCGTCCCGGTGTTGCTTGGCGCGCATCGGCTAAGTTTCTGCAAGACTTATAATAAAGGGTTCAGCGGTGAACGCTGATGATCTCCTTGAGGCGGGTGTGACGAAAGACAGGTTTGAAGAACGCTACTCGCGGCAGATTCTTTTTGGCGGAATCGGAGCCGAGGGGCAAAAGCGACTAGCTTCCGGGCGCGTCGCGATTGTGGGCTGCGGCGCAACCGGCTCTGCGATAGTGGCGCTGCTGGCGCGCGCCGGAGTGGGCAGGCTGCGAGTGATCGACCGCGATTACGTGGAAGCGAGCAATCTGCAGCGGCAGTCTTTGTTCGACGAACAAGACGCCGCCGAGTCTTTGCCAAAGGCGATCGCCGCGGCACGCAAGATTGCGGGGTTCAACTCGGCGATTCAGGTAGAGGCGCAAGTCGAGGATGCGGCGCCGGCCAATATTCATCAGTTGCTTGAAGATATCGATGTAATTGTAGATGGGACAGACAATTATGAGACTCGCTATCTGGTCAATGATTACGCCGTGAAAAACGGTGTGCCGTGGATTTATGCGGCAGCCGTAGGCAGTTACGGGATCACGATGAATATTGTGCCGGGATCGACGGCATGCCTGGCGTGCATCTTTCCCGACATGCCGCGAGGGATGGTTGAGACCTGCGAGACCTCGGGGATATTGAATACGGCGGTCAACGGGGTCGCCTCGATTGCCGCGACCGAAGCGATGAAGCTGCTGATTGGGGGCGAGGCTGCAAAGAAGCTGCGAAAGACCTTGTGGTCATTCGATGTGTGGACGAACGATCATGCAGAGATATCGGCTGCGAATCCACGGGCTGATTGCCGAGCGTGCGGCAAACGCAATTTTGTTCATCTGGCGGGCGAGGGGCGTCCGCATATTACGATGTGCGGGCGGAACTCGGTGCAGATTCACGAACGCGCAAGGCCAATCGATTTCGCTGAGATGCAGCGGCGGCTCGAGACGCATGGCGCGGTGCGGCATAACGAATTTGTGTTGAAATTCTGGCGCGAACCGTACGAGATGACGCTGTTTCCCGACGGGCGGGCGATTATCAAGGGCACGACGGACACGGGTATCGCACGCAGTTTATACGCACGATTCGTGGGCAGCTAACATCGTCCTTCCTCTGGCTGATAGAAAAACCAACCTGCTAATTCTCGAAGCGTGGCAAGTTGACAATCCCCTCACGCAACGTACAATCCCGCCTGCATGGGGATTGGACCCATCCAATTAATTCGGCAGGCGACGCCTGCTCAGCGGCGAACGTTGTTGGCTGCAGCGCTGGGCTGGGCGCTGGATGCGTTCGACGCCATGCTGTACGCGCTGGTGCTGGCGCTCCTGATGCGCGATCTCGGCATGAGCAAGACGACAGCGGGCCTGCTGGGGACGTTGACGCTGCTGGCTTCCGGGTTAGGCGGAGTGCTGTTTGGTTTTGTCGCCGATCGAGTGGGGCGCAAGCGCGCGTTAATGGCGAGCATTCTCACCTATTCGATTTGCTCATTCGCTTCCGGATTGGCGACCAGCATTGCGATGCTGGCGGCGGCGAGGTTCGTCCTGGGATTAGGGATGGGCGGCGAATGGAATACCGGGGCGGCGCTGGTGGCTGAGACCTGGCCGACTGAATTGCGCGCCAAGGCGATTGCGATTGTGCAGAGCTCGTGGGCGTTTGGTTTTGCAGCGGCAGCATTGGTAGCTGGTCCGGTGGCTCGGTACTTCGGATGGCGCGCGGTCTTCTTCGTTGGAATTCTGCCGGCGTTGTTGACGCTGTGGATACAGCACCGTGTGCCGGAATCGGAGATGTGGGTGGAGCTGGCCCAAGGGAAAGGCATGGGTGATGGACGCGGAGAGGATCGCGGAGGAGACCCGGAGAGTTCAGCGACCGCGAAGCTTTGGGTTTTGTTTCGCAAGCCCTATGCGAAGCCTACGTTTGCGCTGCTCTTGTTTAATTTTTTCTCTTTGTTCGCGTGGTGGGGTTTGTTCACATGGATTCCCCCTTATTTGTCGCTGCCGGTGGGGCAAGGCGGGCGTGGGTTCGGGGTGGTGGGCACGACGACGCTGTTGGTGATCCTGAATCTGCTGGGCATGTTTCCGGGTTATGCGAGTTTCGGATGGGTTGCCGATCGTGTGGGCCGGCGGAACGCATTTTTGATTTACAGCCTGATGGCGGCGCTTTTGATTCCGTTTTATGCCGCGGCGCGGACACCTGCACTCCTGATGGTTATGGGGACCATGGTTGCGTTTTTTGCCACGGGATTATTTTCCGGCTCAGGAATTATTGGCAGCGAACTTTTTCCCACGAGTTTACGAGCGCGCGGATTGGGATTTACCTATAACGGGGCGCGCGCCATGAGTTCGGTTGCGCCGCTGGTGATCGGGACGATCGGCGAGATGAAAGGGTTAGGCGCGGCATTTTGTTTATGTGCGGCGGGCTATCTGCTGGCTGCACTGATGGCGACACGATTGCCGGAGACGCGAGGAAAAGAGCTAACGTAACCTATTCGATGGGATCGATGACGACTGTTTCCGTACCGGGAGCGCGAGAAGGCCGCTGCACGATGACGATCGCGGCGAGCACGAAAACGATTCCCAGACTCTGAACTGGCCGCAGAATTTCTCCGAGCAGCAAGGCTGCGAGAAGAATCGAGAAGACAGGCTCGAGACAGCTGGTGATGATGGCGCGCGTGGGCTCGAGGTGTTGAAGACCGAGAAAATAAAGCGAGAAGGCGCCGAGCACCGAGATCATCGAAAAGAAAAAAAGGAAAAGCCATTGCCCCGGCGCGTAGTGGGCGCGGACAACTTTCCAAGGAGGGTTGACGACCAACCAAAAGGCCGTGGCGGCTGCAAGCGCCCAGAAGAGCACGCGCCAGCGATCGTAGCGGGCCAGGATGTGATGTCCGCCGACGTTATAGAAGGCGAAGGAAAATGACGCGAGCAGCGCAGCCACGAGGCCGTAGGCGTCGATGCGAAAGGTCGAGAGGGAGCCGGAGCCGACGAGGCCGATGACCAACGCGATTCCGATTAAAGCCATGGCGACTGCGGCGATCTTCTGAAGTGAGAGTTTCTGCTGTCCACAGGCGACAACGTAAAGCAAAACCCACACCGGCGCAGTGTACTGCACGATGATGGCGACGGCCACGTTGATGCGCTGAATCGCTACGTAATAGAAATAATTGGAAACGGCCACCCCCAGAATCCCCAGCAGAAAACAGTAAGCCAGGTCACGGGCAGGCAGCTTGATGCGTTGCCATCCGTGAAGTCCGGCGAGAACAGGAAGCAGCACGAGCAGTGAAAACGTGGTGCGGGTCTGGGAAAGAATTAAGGGATCGATAGGAGTAAATCCGGGTTGCAGCGCAGCGGAATTGAGTGGCAACCTCCCGGTAAAAACGGCGCGGCCGAGAGCGGCGGAAACTCCCCAAAGGAAAGTAGCGCAGGCGATGAAGAAGTAGCCGCGGAGAGGGTGAGAAGTTGGCTGCGTTGCGTTCGGGATGGTAGACCTCGGCGTTGATGAATGTATTTGTTAACTCGGGTATGAGCTACGAGTTAATGTACTCGATTTCTGTGGTGATTCTGGCAGTCTTTTCGAGCATGGCCGAGACAGAACAGTATTTTTCTTTTGAAAGGCGGACAGCGTCTTCGGCGGCTTTGCGCGACACTTTGCCACCGATGCGGTAGGTGAGCTGGATACGAGTGAAGATGGAGGGCGGATCTTTGGCGCCCTCAGCTTCGGCGCGAACTTCCAGGCTGGTGAAGGGTTCTCGTTTCTTCTGCAGGATCGACACGACATCGTAACCGGTACAAGCGCAGAGGCCGATAAGGACGAGTTCTACTGGACTGTTGCCGTTGGCTTTGTCGCCGTCGACGATAATCGAGTGACTGCTATCGGCATCGCCTGTGAAGACGTGTTTTTCTTTCCAGATTGTATTGGCGTGCATCGAGGGTTCTCCGGTTGAAGTTTACCGCCGGTTGTCGGTGCTGGGTTCGGGATGAATGAGAACGCGAAATAGTTCGGGAGCCGTGTGTTTGAGGCGGATTTCCAGTTCGGTTTGAATGTCGTGCACGCGGGCGAGCGAGAGGTCGTCGGAAAAAGTGCAGTGGCAGGAGACGTAAAGACGGCCGCGAACTTTTTTGACCTCGACATCGTGCACATCGACGATCTCGGGAAATTCGGCGGCAACTTTTTTCAGTTTGCGCTCGAGATTGGCGTCGCGAACGAGAGTGTCTCCGGGCTCGATGGTGGCAGGCTCGCTTTCGATGTGAGTGAGAATATCGGCGATTTCGGGAACGTCCGCGCGCATGTCAGCTTCGAGTTCTGTGACGCGATCATGGGCGGCTTTCAAAGTCAGGTTCTCATCCAGTTCAACGTGCTGCTCGACGTGGAG
>JASHTD010000310.1 GCA_030040725.1 Candidatus Sulfotelmatobacter sp.
ATTAGCAGAAGGACCTGCCGTAGCGGCACTGCGCGTCCATTTGCCTGCCGATGTCGCTGACGGTCTGAATCGGCTGCGGGCGGCCGCCCAAAAGGCGCTTCAGTAAAGCATGTCGCTCGGGCGACAAAACAGTATTTGAAGTTCGCTTTAAGGAAAAGTAGATGGCCCAATTAGCAGAAGGACCTGCCGTAGCGGCACCGCGCGTCGGCAAACTTGGCGACCCTTGCATCATGGTGATCTTCGGCGCGGCCGGCGATCTGACAGCGCGTTTGCTCATTCCGGCCCTATACAATCTGAACCGCGCCGATCTGCTTTCCAAGGAATTTGCCGTGCTGGGCGTAGCCCGCGCCAAGCTCAGCGATGAGGATTTTCGCAAGCAGCTTTACGAGGACGTGAAGAAATATTGTGGCGATTGCATCGACGATAAAGAAGCCTGGGATAATTTCGCGCGCCGTTTCTATTACCATGCCGGCGACTTCAACAACGATCAACTTTTCAATCAGATCAAGGACCGGCTGGAAAAAATCGATCGCGACCACTCCACCCATCAGAATGTTTTTTTCTACATGGCGACTGCGCCCAGCTACTTCGGCCCGATCGTCGAAAAGCTTGCCGCGGCCGGCATGATGGAACAGAGCAACGATCACTGGCGACGCGTGGTGATCGAAAAGCCGTTTGGCCACGATCTTGAATCGGCCAAAATTCTCAATCAGCAACTGCTCAAGCTCGCCGATGAAACGCAGATTTACCGCATCGACCATTACCTTGGCAAAGAAACGGTTCAAAACATCATGGCGTTCCGCTTCGCCAACGGAATCTTCGAACCGATCTGGAATCGACGCTACATCGATCATGTGCAGATTTCCGTCGCCGAAACAGTCGGCGTGGAAGGCCGGGGCAGTTATTTTGACCACGCCGGATCGCTGCGCGACATGGTCCCCAACCACTTGATGCAGCTCATCAGCCTGACCACGATGGAGCCGCCGATTTCCTTCGACGCCAATGCGGTGCGCGATGAGCAGGCAAAGATTTTGCATGCGATTCAGCCAATGAGCGACGAAGAAGTGCTCACCCGCGCCGTGCGGGGGCAATACGGCGAGGGAACCATGGATGGAGAGCGGGCTCTGGCGTACCGGTCGGAACCGGATGTGGCTCCCGACTCGCGCACCGAAACCTTCGTCGCCATGAAGCTCTTGATCGATAATTGGCGCTGGGCTGACGTTCCTTTTTATCTGCGGACCGGCAAGCGCATGCCGGCGCGCAACACGCACATCGTGATTCAATTTCGCCGCGCCCCGTTTGTGCTGTTTCGTGACACTTCGGTCGAGCATCTGATGCCGAATCAACTGGTCCTGCACATTCAACCGGAAGAAGGAATATCCTTGCAGTTCGCAGCGAAGGTTCCCGGCCCCGTCATGCGTCTGGGCACGGTGGATATGAATTTCGAATATCAGCAATATTTTGGCAAGCAGCCCAGCACGGGGTACGAGCGGTTGCTGCACGATTGCATGATTGGCGATCAGACGCTGTTTCAACGGGCGGATATGGTGGAAGCCGGGTGGAGCGTGGTGAATCCGATTCTCGATTTATGGAAGGCGCTGCCGCCACGCAATTTTCCGAACTATCCCTCGGGAACATGGGGGCCCAAAGAAGCGGACGAACTGCTGGAGCGCGACGGCCGCCGATGGAGGAACTTCGAGCAATGATCCTGGCGGGCGATATTGGAGGAACCAATACCCGACTTGCTTACTTTCAAACCCAGAACGGGCATCTGCAGCTCATGTCCGAGCGGGTTTTTCCCAGCCGCAATTACAGCGAGTTGGCCGAGATCGTCACCCGGTTTCTCGACGATACCTCCATTCGCCCGGATGTAGCTTGTTTTGGTATCGCCGGACCAGTACACAATGGGCGCGTGGAAGTTTCCAACCTTCCCTGGGTTATCGAACAATCTCGCCTGGCGAAACAAATTCAGTTGCCGGCTACGCTCTTGATCAACGATCTCGAGGCCAATGCCTGGGGCATCCGGGCACTGAGCGCTCGAGATTTGATCACCCTCAACCGGGTCGTGCCATCCAACGGGAATCAGGCGGTGATCGCTCCCGGTACCGGCCTCGGCGAAGCCGGATTGTTTTGGGATGGTTCCCAGCATCAGGTTTTCGCTTGCGAAGGCGGACACGCCGATTTTGCTCCGCAAGGAGAATTGCAGATCGAACTTCTGCGTTTTCTGGCGAAACGTTTTGACCATGTCAGTTATGAACGCGTCCTTTCGGGACCAGGGTTGGTGAACGTATACCAATTCCTTCGGGAACAGAATCCAGAGGACGAGCCAACTGGCTTTGCCGCGCAGCTCGATCACACCGACGCAGCTGCGGCCATCTCACGCAGTGCATTGGATGGGAGCAATCGCCTCGCCGAGCACGCTCTCGATCTGTGGGTTTCCATCTACGGCGCCGAAGCGGGAAATCTCGCCTTGAAGACCATGGCGACCGGAGGAGTTTTCCTCGGCGGCGGAATCTCCC
>JASHTD010000137.1 GCA_030040725.1 Candidatus Sulfotelmatobacter sp.
GTGGGGGTTCGATTCCCCCTCCCGGCACCAGCCTAAAGGCAATAGATTGATCGATTATTAGGCAGCATTGTAATTCTTGGAGCGAATTCGGAATGAGGCGCAGAGATTTTCTAAAATCTAGTATTGCCGTGGCGGCCGCTGCGGAACTCAGTACCACGAAAGCCCGCGCGATCGTTCCAGCTCACAACTGGGGCAAGTATGACTTTGGCTCTGGTCCTACGGTTTCCGACCGCCTGAACCAGGGACCGTTCCCGCAGTATCCGCCGGATGCTGTCATTCCCACCGATGAAGTGGTGATGACAACGACTCCCACAGAAGACGTCGTTCCCGGTTATGGCAAAGGCCTGATCACCTACATCACCGCGGACATGGGCACGGACGAAATCAAGTCGGACAACATTCCGCGCGCGATCGAAGATTTGGTCCGCTTTCCGCTTGGACAGAAACTTTACGTTCGTCCCACATGGCGCGAAGTTCAGCCGCGGCCGGGAAAGCTGGAGTTCCCGGAATATCTGAAGATCGTATTCGATCTTGCGAAGAAGAACGACAAGGGGATTGGTCTCCGCATCCAGATGAGCGCGCCGGATTATTGGCACGCGCCGGCCCTGCCGGATTTCGTTCTCGAAAAGGTGCCGACCGTCGATCTGGTCATGGATCCACATGAGTCGGCAGCGGAAGGCGCTAGATTCCTGAAAAATCCGTATACCAAATACCAGCCACGATTTGACCACTCTTTCTTCCAGCAGGCATTTAAAGAATTGGTTGAGCAACTTGCGGACGAGTTCAACGGGAAACCCTGGGTCGAGTTCATCGACACATTTCTTTATGGCTTCTGGGGCGAGGGGCATACCTGGCCGTTCGGCAATAATCCCTTTCCTGATTACGAGACCGCCGAGCGGACCTGGATTCAGATGTGGGAAGTTCAGCAGGAGAATTTCTCGAAGACACCCTTAGCCACGAATACGCAACCCGATTTCAGCCGTGTGGGAAATTCAGAAGTTCTCGACCGCAGCGTCCGCAGCAATAACTGGATCCGCAGCGACACGATCTTCATTGAGAATGAGCAGATCGAAGCCCTGAGTAATCGCCCGCCCTGGGTTGCGGCGATCATTGAACAGGGCTTGCCCGGCCAACCTCCGGACAAACTAACGTCGCACGACGGGATTTCGCCTGCTGATGACATGATCGTTCACGTGATGGACGTGGGCGCAAACTACTGGTCGCTTTGGAATTTTCATCAAATCAATGCCAAGAACCTGGCCGCCTACTATCAGGCATTCCCAACGTGGTTTGACCGGATCAATCGCCGCATCGGATACCGCGTGCGGCCGTCATTTATCTGGAGCCATGAAGATAACGGTTATCAGGGCCTCATCATCGGCTTTGCCAATGACGGCATTGCCGCTGTTCCCGGCGTATTGCGTGTGACGGTGGAGAGTGAGGACGGAAAGCCTTTAAAGAGCGGCTGTCTGGATGCCGGATATCCTTTGCCCGGAAAGATTCGGCAGGCGCAGTTTGTATTGCCGGCACGAGGAACGAAATGGGAGGGACTGAAGCTTCGGGCTGAAATCGAAGTTAAAGGCATGCGCTATCCCGTTCGATGGGCCTGCCAGCAGAAATTAAATGGCGACGGCACACTCTCGTTGCGCGCCAACGGCCGTCATGCCTCATAAACTCAAAGGTCATGAAGGATCTAGGCGAGGCAACGATGGATCCCGAAAGCCATGGTTGGACTGCCCGTTGGTGAGCGGAGATCCGGCGAACAACGATCAATAAATCACGCCGCCCGGTTGAGTCGAGTGAATGACGCCATGCAAGACGGAGAGCTGGTAGCTGACGCCGCCCTCGCCGCGCCAGGAGTTGAGATCAAAATGCGCTCCCGCGGGCGCCTTGTAAACTGAGACTTTCCGAAATGTAAGCGGCGTCTTTGGAGCGCAGCGATCCGACCGCTTTGATGGAGCCAGAAAGTACGCGCCCTTGCCGGAGCCAATCACCGCGGCTTTGCCATCGGCTTCGACGAGCACGGCTGATTTTTCGTCGATGGCGATTTCGCGGGGATGCCTGGCCCAGCCGTCTTGTATGATTCGGGCAAGAAACCCCAGGCTGCGGCCCATGCGATCCCGCTTCGCGAAGTGGCTATCGGTAATGATGCCCCGCAGAATTGCAATCTTCAGGAAATCGCGAACCAGCGTTACCCGCTCGAAGTAGGGATTGGGCAAGACATCGGTTGAGGCTACGTCGGGATCATCCGGCTTGTCGCCCAACGCGCCATAGACAAATTCTCCGAGAACGGCGAGGCCGGCGCTTGTGCCGCCGATAGGCTTGCCTTCCGCGATGTGCGCATTCAGGGCATCCTGCACCGGCGTTCCTTGCCAGAAATTTACGTATCTTGCCTGATTACCGCCGGCGATGAAAACCGCTTCGGCGTGGCGGATGATCTTTGTCACGGTGGGATCGTGTGCGGCCGCCTTATCCGGAATAACGAGCGTAGCAACAGAATTGGTCTTACACAGGCCGTTCACATAAGAGTTGTAGGCGTCATCGCCGACGGCGCGAAGAATCAGGAAGTCGCCACCATTTGCCTTCTGACAAAGCCAACGGAAGGCTTCGTCCAGATCACTGCCGCCGCCCATCATGGCGATGCCGAAAGAAGGAACTGTTTTAGCATCGCTCGATTGCCCGATGCGGAGGTAGGTATAGGACTGTGCCCGGGAGAACGCGCAGAGGAAGAACACAATCCCAAGCAGGGTGAAGAGCCCGGTCACTCGCCGACCAAGAATTGAGCTGATCATGCTGTTCCGATTACTTCGCAAGATACAAGCTCGCAACGTGATCGGTAATCTTTCCCGGGTTCGCGCTGTCTAGATTTGTAAGCACGACGACCGTCAGTTTGTCATCGACATAGCGAGAGATGTGGGTGCGAAAGCCCTGCCATGCGCCTCCGTGGCCGACTATGCGATGACCGCTTTTGGTCCAAATCTCCCAACCGAATCCATAATCATCGGAGTTGGGCTTGCCGTTCTTCAGTTTGGCGACGGTCCACATCTCATCGAGGCTCGAGCGCTTGAGCAATTTTTCTGTATAGAGCGCGGCATCCCATTTCGCTAAATCGAGGATCGAGAAATAAAGCGCGCCATCGGCCGTCGTGTTCAGCGTGGGCGAAACCCATTCCTGATTTTTGAGTTTGCCCTTCACCAGACGATAGCCGGCGGCACGATTTGGCACAATGTCTGCTTCGCTGATGATGCGCGTGGTGGACATGTCAAGCGGCTGGAAAATTCTCTGTTGCAGAAAGTCGCCGTAAAACTTGCCGGTGACCCGATGAATGAGAACTCCCAACGTAAGGTAACCAAGATTGCTGTAGCTCCATTTTGTGCCGGGCGGAAACGCGAGCGGTATGCCTTCGACGATTTTGAGAAGCTGGGCCTCGGTGTAATCCCGGCGAAAATCGAAGTTCTTCGGATAATCGGTGAATCCGGCGGTGTGGCTAAGAAGCTCGCGAATCGTTACATCGTTCCAACTTTCCGGCGCGCCTTCGAAGTACTTAGCGATCGGGTCGTCGAGGCCGATTTTTCCTTCTTCGACCAACATCATCACGGCCGTGGCGGTAAATTGCTTTCCCATTGAGCCGGACTGAAATACGGTTTCCGGCTTTACCGGAACCTGAAGCTCGACGTTAGACCAACCGTATCCCTTGGCGAGAACGATTTTGCCGTCACGTGAGACGAGCAGCGCGAGGCCGGGGATGTGCTCGTGTTGCATCTCGGATCGGACGTATTGATCGACCGAAGCGGAGATTTTGCTTTGCGCAATAGCTGAATGCGCGCAAATCAATACGATCGCAATCGATGTCAGACGAGTGAATCTCATTAATTTCCGAAAGCCTGCTCCGGGAATATATTTCCTAAAAGTTGATTCTTGCTGCGACTTGCCCGATTCGCGGCGCCGGGCCGCGGAATGTTCCTGTGGTCGTGATCTGTCCAAAAATCGGGCTGGTGATGTTTGTGGCATTGTCGAGCAGTGTCGGCTGCGCGAACTCGGGATGATTGAGCGCGTTGAAATACTCGACGCGTAACTCGAAGCTGACTCGCTCGGTGATCTGTGTGACCTTAGCCAGCGCCATGTCGAGATTGACCAGGCCCGGGCCGCGAAGCGTATTGCGATGTAACCCGTAGGTGCGATCCGCAGGATTATGTACCGGATCGAGCTGCGGGAAGCAGGGATTGGCGCCGGCAGGCCCTCCATCGAAGTAATCGCTGTTCTCCAACGGCACGTTGGAAAAACTATTGGGATTGAAATAGAAATTCCCGGTTACCGCGGTCGTGGTGATCAGACACTTTCCGTTTGTCGGATTGACGCCGTAAGTAATTTCGTTGATCGTCCGCTGCTTATCAGGATTGAAAATCTGAATCGGTCCCACAACCTCCGCGTTGGTCAAATAAGGATCGCCGGCACCTGAGGTTCCGGGGTTAACGGGATCGCTGTATCCGGGCAAGGATGCGTTGATGTCAAACGGAAATCCCGTACGCCAGGTGAAAATTGGATAGAGACTCCAACCCTTGGTCAGGCGCTTCGGGCCATCTTCCCACATGCGATCGAAAGGCAGGTCCCACCCCGCGCTGGCGCTGATGCGCTGGCGCACGTCACTGTCGCTTGAGGCATAGTAAAGATGCGGCTGATAAGCGGGAACAACCGAGTTGCGTTGCCGAAAACCCGAAGCGTCGTCGAGGGTGTGGCCGTAGGTGTAAGCGAATGTGTAATACACCGTTCCCAGTTTCGACGATCTGGGTTGTCGCGTCAGGCTCGCTTCCAGTGCATTGTAATTGGCATTGGCGACGTTCTGAAATTCAGGAATTTGGCCGAAGCACGGGATTGCAATCGCGGGACTGGTTCCACAAGCGCCGCCAGCGGAAACTGGCAATTGA
Source organism: Candidatus Sulfotelmatobacter sp. (assembly GCA_030040725.1). Classification (GTDB taxonomy): domain Bacteria; phylum Acidobacteriota; class Terriglobia; order Terriglobales; family Acidobacteriaceae; genus Sulfotelmatobacter. Next base: position 4,926 of record JASHTD010000137.1, read on the forward strand.
TCGAGCACTCGCGTAGTCGTGCCGAGGATCATGGGATTGATGTCTTTCAGCGAGGTAAGGCCATGAGACGAACTGCCTACATAATTTGTCTCGAGAACGGTGTCGGCAATTAGATTGTGCTGCAAGCTGAGGTTGTACTGGTAAACGTATGGCGTGCGGATGTGCGGATCGACAAAATAAACGCTGCCACCCGCATTGATCGGCACGTACGGCTCGAAAGAAACGTTCGCAGCTGGAGGCGTGGATGGGAATGGATTCGGAACGCCCGCCGCTACATACGGCTGGTTCATATAATTCAGCGCTCCCGAGCCGGGACCAACCGTATTGAAGAACAATGCCGTAGAGCCGACGAACGGCGCTTGCCCGTTGAATTGCAAATTGTCTTCGGCTTTGAGGATGTCGTAGAACATGCCGAAACCGCCGCGCAGGCTGGTATTGCCGTTTCCGGTCGGGTCCCAGGCAAAACCGATTCGTGGCGCGAAATTTTTTGTGTCAGGAAAATTCGCTCCGGTTGGAGCGCCAGGGTCGCCGGGAAAAACCAATCCCCTTGGCGCATCGACGAAGCGCTGCGACTGCTCGCCGGGAATGATCGAGAACGTGCGGCCTTCGGTGTCGCTCTTGGGAGTGCTGTATTCGTAGCGCACGCCAAGTGTTGCCACAAGGTTCTTTCTCATATGCCATTCGTCCTGAGCGAAAGCATAGACATTTTTCTGGCGGATATTGCTGGGTGCTCTGGCATCCTGGAGATAGTCGTAGGGTATGCCCAGAAGAAAATCGGCATAGGAGTTTCCCGATCCGATGCCGCCGCTGCCGTAATAATCGAATTCGCCGTTGATAATGTAGTCGTAAACCATATTTTCCTGGTACGGAGTGAAACCGCCGCCGAACTTCCAGTTGTGGCGGCCGCGTGTCCAGGTGATTGCATCCGTCCAGGAGAAAGTGTTTTCTACATAGCGCGTGGGGCCATTCTCGCTTTCGCCGAGCGCCAGTCCCGTGTCGAAGAATAAATTTGTCGGACCCGTGGCCTGGTCTGGTGTCACACCAATCCCGAGCGACTGAGGAGTGGGCAACTGTTTTACCGGGGTATCCGCCAGGAAGTTGCTGCGGTGGGTGACGAAATGGAAGTCATTCAATAGTGTTGTCGAGAAAATATGAGTGTAGTCAATGTTGGTGAAGTAATAGTTGACGATGTTGCGGCTGGCAAATCCCGGAACCGTGGCGAAGGGAAAAGGATTTAAAGTGCCGTTGTAGGGATCGCCGGCGCGATTGAAGCCGAATGTGGCCGAAAGCTTGTCGTTGGCGCTGAGGTTGAAATCGAACTTCGTTGTGATCTCGTTGCGCATATCCTGCTGGCTTAAGGTGGTTGAGAGCAGGCCGCCCGGCGCGCTCGGTATGAGTCCATTCTTGATATAGGCCTGCGCGACGCTATTGATCTGGCTTGGCGCGATGATGGCTTGAGCAGCGAGAGCCGGGTTCGGCTGGAAAAAAGGATTCTGCTCAAGAAACTGCGCAACGGCAGGATCGGGTGTTCCGTTCTCGCTTCCGTCTGGGCCCGACTGCGAAAAGTTTCCTTGCAATTCCAGCGGCGAAAAAACCGGGCTGTCGTCATCGGGCAGACCTTGCACCTGGCGTTGGCCCTGATAGGCAAGGAAAAAGAACACTTTATCTTTCACGATCGGACCACCCAACGTTCCTCCAAATTGATTGCGCTTCAGATCGAGGCGCGGAATGCCTTGCTGAATA
>JASHTD010000138.1 GCA_030040725.1 Candidatus Sulfotelmatobacter sp.
CTGGCGCGAGAATCGCCGCGTGCCGGCCTCGACCATCACGCATGCCAGTGTGGATTGGCTGTGGGGCCTGTGGTTCTAATTCCATTGCCCGTCGTCACGATTCTTGAATTACAGTTTCAATGCGAAGGGTACGCCGCGCGATATCGCAGATATCCCAAACCAACGCGAAGATGATGCTGCAGCGCATCGGGCACGCAGATGGCAAAGCAAAGGCCGAGCAGTCCTTGCGCGAGGCCGAGCATCCAGACGTTGTGATAGCGGCGAAAGAGTAGGCAGGAAACGATGCCCCATACCAGCGTGGCGGCGGCGAGCAACAGATTCGGCATGTGTGCGCTCGCAAACAGAACTCCAGCCAGGACAACGGCGTTTGAGCCACTCAAACCGATTCCCAGCAGACGGTCCATGAAATAGTCCTGCAGGAGAAATTGCTGGTAGACAGTCCAGAGAACATAGCCGGTGACGTGTCCGAATGAGGCTTTGTAGAGCGGATGCAGTGTGCCGATTTTCGCGGCAATCAAGGTGCTCACCAGGCTCAGCGCGATAGCAGCGGCCAGAATCCATAGCGACCGCATTAGTCCTTTTGTGCCGAAGCCTAGATTGTCCCGGGTTGGCCGCCTGATCAGCACAACCGTTAAGGTGACGATCAACGCGACCGGCGAAAGGACCGCCTGCACGGACTCGGGCAACCAGATGATGCCAATGATCAGCCCGTATCCGAGCACCAGTTCCAGCAGGTCGCGTGAGCGTGTGTAGGGCACTCGGAAAGTATGGCATGGATCAAGGGCGAGATTTGTTGATCCATCACAGTTGATTAACCACGGAAGGGACTAAGAATTCGTTGCTCGCCCAATCATCGATGAGCTTCAAAGAGTGATTTGGTCTTCTGCTCACACTTTCACTTCCGGTGTGGCTTCGAGCAGGCTGCGCGTATAGGCATGTTGCGGGCGTTTGGTGATTTGTTCCGTCGATCCGATCTCGACGATTTTTCCGCGATACATCACAGCGATCCGCGTTGAAAGATAACGCACTACGGGCATGGAATGGGAAATGAAAAGATAAGTCAGGCCGAAGTCGCGCTGCAATTGCGCAAGCAGGTTTACGATCTGTGCGCCAACACTGACGTCGAGCGCGGAAACGGGTTCATCACCGACGATGAATTTTGGCCGGAGAGCGAGCGCCCGGGCAATGCCGATGCGCTGCCGCTGACCTCCGCTGAACTCGTGGGGATAGCGGCGAATGACGGATTCGTCGAGGCCGACGGCACGCAGAAGTTCGCTGACGCGGTCGCGGATTGCGGTTTTATTTTTTCCATCCTGTCGCAAAATACGCGACAAGGATGGGGCAACCCCATTGTCGGTCATTCCATGAATTCGCAGCGGTTCAGCGACGATATCTTCCACGCGATACCGCGGATCGAGTGATGCAAAGGGATCCTGAAAAATGACTTGCATGTCACGGCGCAGGCGCCTCATTTCGCTGCGGCTCGCCGCCAAAACATCATGGCCTTCAAATCGGATGCTGCCGCCATCCGGCTCGATCAAGCGCAGGATTAATCGTCCCAGCGTGCTTTTGCCCGAGCCCGATTCGCCGACCAGGCCAAGCGTCTCGCCTGCGTGAATGTCGATTGAAACGTCATCGACGGCACGGACCTCGTGTGCTCCTTTGACCTTGCCGCCAAGCGCAGATTCGGCCCGGGAATAAATCTTCGTCAGGTTGCGAACTTCTACCAGAGCCATGGAGGATTCCGCATTCTACTGATTTCGGACTTTATGAAGATAAGCGCATCCCGTTTACTGCGCCGCAATCATGGGCACTGCCGCCAGCGCCGCCAGCAACCCGACGAATCTCCAACGAGTGAAGTGCTCTTTCAACACAATCCGAGCGAGCAATACGGTGACCGCCGGATAAAGCGATGAAATGACCACAGCCTCGTCGAGGCGTCCGCTTTGGCTCGCGCGGACAAAGAATATGGTGCCGAACGAGTCGATGCAACCGGCGATCACTGCCAGGCGTAGCCCAGCGGGCGTGATGTCGCGAAAACTCCGCTGCAGCACGACAATCAGTCCGGTGACCAGCAAGCCGCCGGTTCGTGTCAGTGTGGCAAACCAGAAGGCAGACCCGCTGCCCGCTTCACGAACGCAAAGATAGAAGCCGGAAAAGCCAACACCGGCAATGATTGCGAGGCCAAGATTTTCAGGAGCGTTGCCGCCATCGGCGCGAGTGATCAGCCACAAGCCGAGAGCTGCAAGGAAGAAGCCGATTACAGGAGTTTTTCCGGGAAAGCCTTCGGTAAATGTGGCGATAATCGCGGGAATCGCTGCGCTGAGAACTGCCGCCACGGGTGCAACCATGCCCATTTTGCCGGTAGAAAGGGCACGAAAGAAAACCGCCACTCCAGCGCTTCCCAAAATGCCGCCGGCCAACACCCATACGGCGCTGCGCTCGGAAAGAAATGGGGCGTGGCCAATTCCTGCCAGGGTGCTGACCAGAATTAACCCGCCCAGATTGAAAACCGCAGTGAACAGAAATGCGTTGGCGCGGCGGGTCGCATATCCACCGAGGAAATCGCTCGTTCCCCAGGCCGCGACCGCTGCCAGGCCATATCCCGCAGTAGCAAATTGTGGCGCCGCTGACATGAAGGACGAGAGTAACACGCGAACGGCGGAGCTCCCGCGGACGAGGTCGCTCTCATCGTGGTCTTGGCATCTAGCAAGCGTAGGGAATGTCTTAAACACTGTGTAGGACACGATAAGTCATTAGGAAAATTGACTCTCCTACTGCAGACATCTAACATGGTTGCGTTTTGCAGAAGAGGCGCCACTTCCACCGACAAGTCAGCGTTCCAATTTCTTTTGTCGGAGCGCAACCGCGTCGCCGTGCCTAACCCATCATGATCGGTGAAACTGTCTCTCACTATCACGTCCTCGAAAAGCTCGGCGGCGGAGGCATGGGAGTGGTTTACAAGGCGGAAGATACCCGTCTGCACCGTTTCGTTGCGCTGAAGTTTCTTCCCGAAAGTGTGGCCCGCGATGCGCAGGCGCTGGGCCGTTTTCAACGCGAGGCACAGGCGGCATCGGCGCTGAACCATCCCAACATCTGCACGATTTACGACATCGGTGAAGCGGATGGCCGCGCATACATCGTGATGGAGTTTCTGGAAGGCCTGACCCTGAAACACACCATCAACAACGCAGCGCTGGAGTTGGAATCTCTGCTGCAGATAGCGATTGAGGTGACCGATGCGCTCGATGCGGCGCACACGAAAGGTATTGTTCACCGCGATATCAAGCCGGCCAATATTTTTGTAACCAGCCGTGGTCACGGGAAGATCCTCGATTTTGGACTGGCTAAAGTAACGGCAGTGCCAGGAGATGCAACGCAGACCAATCCGACTGCCGATCAACTCACCGATGCGGGATCAACCGTCGGAACGGTGGCTTACATGTCTCCCGAGCAAGCTCGAGGCAAGCCACTCGACTCCCGCACCGATCTTTTTTCATTCGGCGCCGTGCTTTATGAGATGGCCACGGGAACTTTGCCGTTTCGAGGAGATACGACGGCTCTGCTGTTTGAGTCGATCCTGCACAAGGCTCCGGTCGCTCCAGTACGGCTGAATCCTGATCTTCCCGCCGAACTCGAACGCATTATCAACAAGGCGCTCGAAAAGGATCGCGACTTGCGCTACCAGCATGCGTCGGATCTGCGCGCCGACTTAAAGCGGCTGAAACGCGAAGTCGAATCCACCGGAACGTCTGTCATCAAAGACGACTCCGAGCTGCCGACCGCCGCGTCATCATCACAGTCGGTCAAGCGGGATTCGAGTGGCAGAGGAATGCAAGCCGCAGGCTCCGGTGCAACTCAAGCCGAGACCGCGAAGGTCCGTTCGAAAGTTTCCTTGATTGTCGCATTAGCCGTGGTCATACTGGCGATCGCTGCCGGCGTTTTCTATTACACGCATCGACCTGCGCCGAAGCTCACCGAAAAAGACACGATCGTGATCGGTGACTTCGCCAACTCCACGGGCGATCCGGTTTTCGACGACGCCCTCAAGCAGGCCTTGAGCGTCTCGCTGGAACAATCGCCTTTTCTGAACGTGCTTTCCGATGACAAAGTGGCGGCCACGCTCAAGTTAATGACGCGGCCGGTGAACACTCCGCTCACTCCCGACGTTGCCCGCGAACTCTGCCAGCGCGCCGACAGCAAAGCCTACATTGCCGGCTCCATCGCCAGCCTGGGCAGTGAATACGTCGTTGGACTGAAAGCGGTCAACTGCCTCACTGGAGACACGCTCGCACAGGAACAAGCCACTGCGTCCGGTAAGGAAAAAGTACTGGATGCGCTGGGCGAAGCCGCCGGAAAGTTGCGCGCTCAGTTGGGAGAATCGCTGGCGTCAGTGCAGAAGTTCGAAGCGCCTCTGGCGCAGGAAACTACTCCCTCGCTGGAGGCGCTGAAGGCAGCCAGCATCGGCCGGCAGACCTTACAGGAAAAGGGCGCGGCTGCGGGTCTGCCTTTCTTTCAACGTGCCATCGATCTCGATCCCAATTTCGCCACGGCTATTGAGGGCGAGGGCATCATGTACGACAACCTCGGCCAAGCCACGCGCGGCGAGGAGTACCTGCGCAAGGCCTTTGACTTGCGCGATCGTGCCAGTGAACGGGAGAAACTGCACATTACGTCGATGTACTACATGGCGGCGACGGGAGAGATGGATAAAGCGATCGAGACCTTCCGAGAGTGGGAGGAGAATTATCCGCGAGACGATATTGCCTATACCAACCTGGGGTCGCTCTACGCAACGGAGGGGAAGTGTGATCTGTCGATCGAGCAGAGCCGCCAAAGCCGCCGCTTGAATCCGGATAATGTGATTACCGCGGAGAACCTCATTGCCTGTTTGATCGAAGTCGGCCGGTTCGACGAGGCGCGACAGGATTATGAACAGGCTGTCGCCCACAAACTCGACGACGACACGCTGCACGTCCTAATGTATGGCCTCGATTTTGTTCAGGGCACTGCGAAAGACATGGCGGGTCAGACATCCTGGTTCGAAGGCCGCCCGGAATTGCAACACGAGGTATTGGGGATGGAAGCGGACACCGAGGCCTATGCCGGACATTTGGCGAAAGCGCGCGAAATTACCCACCGGGCCGTTGAGAGCGCCCTGCACGCCGACAACAAGGAGTCGGCGGCGTTGTGGCAGCTGGACGGAGCCTGGCGCGAGAACCTCTTCGGCAACCCAGAGGAAGCTAAGAAGCAAGCCCTCGCTGGGTTAGGTCTCGACCCTGAAAGTGCCAATGCGCAGGAGTTGGCCGCTTTGGTTCTTGCGCGAGAGGGAGACTCTTCAGAAGCTCAGAAGCTAATGGATGACGTAAACAAACGATATCCGCAGAGCACGATGGCTCAGTCCTATTGGCTACCCACAATTCGGGCCCAGCTCGCGCTAACGGCCAAAGACGTCTCGGGCGCACTCGCGCAGCTGCAAAACGCCTCCGGTCTGGAATACGGCTCGGTGGCGGCCAACGAGATCGACTCGTGCGTGTATTCCATCTACCTTCGCGGTGAGGTTTACCTGGCAGCTGGGCAGGACGGAGCGCCAGCCGAGTTTCAGAAGATCATCGACCACCCCGGCGTGGTCTGGAATTGCACGAGCGGTGTGCTGGCACACCTAGAGCTGGGCCGCGCCTACGCTCGCTCCGGCGACAAAACCAAAGCCAAAGCTGCCTACCAGGATTTTCTGACGCTGTGGAAGGACGCCGATCCAGACATCCCCATCCTGAAAGAGGCTAAGACCGAGTTCGCCAAGCTGCAATAGTCCCCAGAAATCCAATTGCGTAGGGGACGCCCATCGGTTAGCCTTGAGCTATTTCGGAGGTTCGATATGAGGCCTTATCTGCTCGCGGCGCTATTTCTTCTTGTCTCGGTTTCCGGTCTCGCCCAGACTGCTGACAGCGACCCGGCCACGAAAGATGACGTAATCCTCTATTTTCAGACCATGCACACCAACGACATGATGCACAAAATGATGGAGGTAATGTCTGCATCCACTCAGCAGTCGATACACGACGAATTGGCGAAACAGAAAGGTCTCCCTGCGGATTACGCGACGCGCATGAACAAGAGGATGGATGATCTAATGAAGAACATGCCGCTGGATGAGATGGAGCAGGCAATGATTCCCGCTTACCAGAAGCATTTCACTCACGGTGATATTGAGGCAATGAACGCATTTTACGCTTCGCCGGTCGGGCAGAAAGTGTTGCATGAGCTGCCGGAAGTGATGCAGGAAGGCATGCAAACAATGAGGCCGGTGCTCAACAAGTACATCGAAGCTTGGGAGCATCGCACCATGGAAGATTTCAAAAATAGTGGAACGTCAACAAAACCGCCAGGTGAAGGAGCGGCGCAGAATTAATCTGGAAACGGTTCGTTCGCAACCGTATTACGGTGAAGCTTGGCGGCCTGCGTGTTAAAATTTCCTCAAGCTATTCCTGCGCTAGTCAGGTTTGACAAAACGGTTCTGCGAGCACATTTTGATTGAACTGGCACCATCGATCCTTTCCGCCGACTTCGCCCGTCTGGGTGAGCAGGTCGACGCGGCATGTAAAGGCGGGGCGAGCGTAATCCATGTCGACATCATGGACGGCCATTTTGTACCCAATCTTACGATCGGTCCGCCTGTGGTGAAGTCGCTGCGCAAGGTAACGAAATTACCCTTGGATTGTCATTTGATGATCGAGCACCCGGACGATTTTATCCCGGCATTCGCCGAGGCGGGCGCCGATTGGATTTCCGTGCACCAGGAAACTTGCCGGCATTTGAACCGCAGTCTGCATCTGGTCAAGAGCCACGATTGCCAGGCAGGCGTCGTGATCAACCCGGCCACGCCGGTCGATACGCTTTCTGAAGTGCTCGACCTTGTGGACTACGTGCTGGTAATGTCTGTGAATCCGGGTTTCGGCGGGCAGAAGTTTATTCCCGGTGCCCTGCACAAAATAAGGCAGTTAGCCC
>JASHTD010000139.1 GCA_030040725.1 Candidatus Sulfotelmatobacter sp.
GAAACTGCCAGCCCGAATTGAGATCGACCGAAGCAGGCTCGGCCGCTCTGAGCGCGGGTGCGAGCGAGATGAAAGTCAGAAAAAAAGCGAGACGAAGAGTGCGAACAACCGCAGGACCAATCAATGCCATTGCTAAGGGGCCCCCATGTACTGCTGATACGGATTCCGACGATCGTGGATTCGGTTCGAAGGAAGAATACTACTACAGTCGATTGGCTCAGAAAGATAGTTAGCCACGATTTCCGACGAGCGCCACTGGCCCCGAATTTTTCGCTGGCGCAGTCCGAAAAGTGTGTCAAAATGTGCCTAGAGATAAAGGTGTCTGGGGGTGTGTATGTCCTGCCGGAAAGCCTGCCTCGTTGTTCTCCTCGTCGGTTCCACCGCCGCATTCGCGCAAGTTACCCATTCCGATCAGGTACAAGTGGCGCCGCCGCTGGTTCGCGCCATCGAGCCGCCATCGCCCGACGCAACTGTAGCTAAGCTGGAGTTGCAGGCAGACCAACTGCGGGCTCAGAAGCTTTATCTCGATGCCCTCGATTACTACAACGCCGCTCTGGCAAAGAAACCAGACGACGCATCCTTGCTCAACAAGATCGGCATCACCGAACTCATGATGCAGCGTTATAAGGAAGCGAAGAAGTCGTTCGAGCGCGCCATCCGCGGCGATCACGACTACGCCGACGCCTACAATAACCTGGGCGTGGTTTTTTATGAGAACAAGAAATACCATTCGGCGGTAAAGGAGTATCAGAAGGCGATTTTGCACGACGACTCTTCGGCTTCCTTCTACAGCAACCTGGGTGCTGCTTATTTTTCGCGCAAGGACTTCGTCGCTGGAGTCAACGCCTATGAGCGCGCCTTGCAGCTTGATCCCGATGTTTTCGAACGGACCTCCCGCGCAGGCGTTCAGGCCCAACTACCCAGTCCCGAAGATCGCGCACGTTACGACTACACCGTCGCGAAACTGTACGCGAAGATGGGACGGGCGGATCAATCCCTGGAGTACCTGCGCAAGGCGATGGAAGCTGGCTACAAGAATCTAAAAGACGTTTACAAGGACTCCGACTTTGCACAGCTTCGCAAGGACCCGCGGTTCGCTGCACTGATGGCCTCAAAGACCACCGTAATCGCAGATTAGGTAAAAATCCGAGGAGATTGTCCTTCGAGCTTCGGAACCTTGTTTTTGCCAAAGCGCGGACCTTCAGCAAAATCTTTCACAAATTACTCTTCGTGCACTCGCAGAGAACAATTACAAACTTTTACAAAATTAGACGGAACTATGGGTGCTTATGGGGTTTAATCAGTTCAAATACTCCTGAAAACAACAGGGTGAGTAAGGAGAAACGGTAGCCCATCGGATGCTGACCCGAGCACGCCCCAAGCAAGTGTCCGGTGGGTTTTTTGTTATTGCGTAGTGATTATTCAGCCTCGCCTAGCCTCCAATACCCCGTCCGTGACTTCATCGTTCCCTGGCAACCGGTTTGGTGATGCGAAACGCCTTGACCACGATCGCATTCGGCTGCACCCCGACCGGGATCAAAGTCAGGAGCGAATATTCCGTCGGCTCGAGTTTCCGCGGGGTGCGCCTCTGAATCACCGTGACATCGCCCGATTGAGTATCCAAAACCAGAAGATAATTCTCGCTCTGCGATAGCGCCAGCCCTTCGGGGCGACTCCCAACCGGCAAGGTTGCGATTCTGCGCCCCATGTCAATATCGTAGACAGCCACGCTATCCGAGCCGAAATTGCTGACGTAGAGCCGCGAGTTGTCGCTTGTGACCAGACCGCGGGCCGGATGCTGTCCCACCAGCGAACTGCTTCCCACTTCGTTCGTTCCCGTCTCGATAATTGAAATGCTATCTGAATCAAAATCGCAAACCATTAATTCGCCGCCATCGGGCTTCAAGGTAAGATCGACTGGCGTTTTTCCGACATCGAGAAGCGCGAGCACACGATCGCTCGGCTCATTCCCGTGCTTTAGACCGATTGAGGCAACTTGCGACGATCCGGCGCAGGCGACAAACGCTTTGCTCGAATCGGGCAGGATGGCAATGTCTTCCGGTTGAGAGCATATAGGCAAGGTAGAACGCACGCGCAGCGATCTAGCGTCGATGATCGAAACCGTATCGTCCCCGCGATTTGAAACCATGACGGTTTCGCCATCCGGCGAGACCCGCGCCAGTCCCGGAGCGGCGCCGACACGCACATTGCCGAGCAGAAGCCGTTTTTCGAGGTCGAGCACAGAAACGTTGGCCGATCCCGAGTTCGCGATGTAAGCGCGCTTGCCGTCCTGCGAAACGTCGATGAAGTAAGGTTTGGAACGAACGCCAACCGTAGCCACGACACTGTTCTTCTCTGTGTCGATAATGCTCACATTGTCGGAGCCTGAGTTCACGACGTAAATTTCGTTCTTCTTGGTGTTAGTGGCGATCCCCGTCGGTGATAGTCCTACAGGAATCGTCTTTGCCGGCTCAAACGTCCGCAGATCGATCACGCTCACCGTGTTGCTCTTGCCATTGCTTACATAGGCGTACTCGCGATAAGAAGGTCCGTAATTCGGGAAGCCTTGCTGGCTGAAATACCACCAGGCCAGAATACCCAGTATGGGAACGAGAACTATGATGAAAAGAAGTTTCC
>JASHTD010000140.1 GCA_030040725.1 Candidatus Sulfotelmatobacter sp.
GCGTTGATATCGCTGACGAGCTGGTTGTAAGCGGAGACGAAGTTATTAATCGCACTTGTGATCTGATCTGCATCTGGCCCGACCGAGACTTGGACCGGATTGCCTGGAGATTGGCTGACAAGACTTAGCGTTACCCCCGGAATGGCTCCGGTGACGGTGTCGCTGGTGCTGCTGTAGGGCACGCCGTTGACGGTCACTGTCGCGTTCGTTCCCCCGACCGGAGTAGCGAAATCGAGGCTCGTATTCGTATTGGCTGTGATGCTTAGCGCGCCGGTAGTGCCCGTGTTCTGGCTTTGCAGTTCGAGCCAGGAGCCGGTGGCGTCGGTTTGAACGCTGGCGGTCACGCCCCAGTTGTTGGCGGTGCTTTGGGTGTTGATGTAGCTAGCCAAGGTGGTCAAAGTGTCGTTGGTGCCTTGGGTGATTGGGATGTCATAAGTCTGGCCGTTTGATCCTCCGACCTGGAGTTGGAGATCACCGGTGGTCGCGCCGTTGGTGAGGAAAGACGCATCGGCTCCGCCGGAGACGGCCGACGTATAAAGCGTCCCTTGCGTGGCCAGACTGTTCACTTCCACGGTATAGGTGCCGGCCGTGACTGTGCCCGATACGCTGGCATTCAGGATGCTGGTGTCGGATGAGGTGGCTGTACTGGCGCTAAGAGCTCCCGTAGGACTGTCGAGAGCTTGAACCGCCGTCTGCAGGTTGGTGAGATCGTTCTCGATGCTGGTGAGCACGCCGTTTTGCGTGGCCAGCGTGGAGCTTTGATTTTCCCAGACATTGAGTTCCCCGCTTTGCGAACTAATAATCTGCTGCACTACCGAACTGACATCAATGCCCTGTCCTGAGAGGATGGTCGAGGGATTCAAACTAATGCCCATGACTTTCTCCTTTTCCGATCGCGGCTGATGGCTTCGGCGAGCCTTCCTGAGCCAGCTCTTGCGAAATTTCCTGTGCTAGCTCGAGCATTTGCTGCGGCGGCACTTGCAGAATCAAGCTGCCGTACTGATTCAGAAATTGATAAACCGCAATCTCGCCTGGCGGCTCGACCTGCACTTTCACTTCATCTTCCGCCAGGATCGGTTGCGAAACTTGCGGTTCTGAAGCTTCTCTTTCCCCCGGTGAATAGGCTCCTGAAATGGAACGAGGCGCAGCCGGAGAAGGCCGCACAGGCGCCTGCGCCTGAGATTCAGCCGAAGGCGGAAGGATGAGTACAACACTCGCGCTCATACCGAGCTACTCAAAAGAAAAAACCCGGAGGAGGCAGACTCGACTGCCACCCCCGGGTTGAACTTAATTACTGCAACAGCTTCAGCACCAGCTGCTGTTGCTGGTTGGCCTGGGCCAGAGCCGAAATACCGGTCTGCTCCAGAATTGAATATTTGGTGAGGTTGGCCACGGCGGTCGGAATATCGGCTGCCGTGATCGTGTTTTCGGCCGAAGTCAGGTTCTGCACCTGGCTGTTGATGACGTTGCTGGCGTCTGTGAGCCGGTTGACGCTCGCACCTAATGTGCCGCGAGTGCTGGCTACGTTGGCGATGGCCTGATTAATCAGAGTCAGTGCGGTTTGCGCATCGGTTTGCGTGCTCAGGTCGGTGGTTGCCAGATTCACGGCAGCGCCACCGCTGCCGTTGGTAATTCCCTCCGTCGACAAGCTGCCAATGGTTACCGCGATCTGGCTGGATCCGATGGCGGTCGAGTCACTGAGGAAAATGTTTTCCGAGGTAGTGCTTACGGTGGGACTGGTAAGCGTCCCCAGCACCGTTCCTGTATTCGTGGAGCTGACCGCCAGGTCGTTATTGGTATTAGGGTCGACCAGGACGAAATCATTATTTGAGTTAATGTAGGCGCTGAGTCCGGCGGGATCGGTGGCCGGGTTGTTGATGGCGCTGATGAGACTGCCAACAGTGCTGTTCGCGCCGGCAGTGTAGGTAAAGGTTTTACCTCCGGCGGTGAAGCTGTAGACCGAGCCGTTGGTCAGTGCGGTTGCGGTGCCGGCTGCCGCGAGAGAAGCGTTCCCGACCAGTTCGTTCAGGTCCGGGGTTTGTGTTCCCGTAGTGGTGGTGTTGGTGAAAGTAGTGGGAGCGCCCGCCACCGGTGCGCCCAGCACAGTGTCGTCGGTAGTGACGGCGAGGTCAGAACGGCCCTGTGGATCGGTTATCTGCAGTTGGCCATTGACCAGCGCCGCATGCGCGCCGACCGTAGTGTCGCTGTTGACGGCGTTAATGAGGTTTTGCACGGTTGAGGCTGTGGAGTCGGCAACGCCCGTGGTGCCCGTAATGACGCCTGCTTCGCCGCTCACCGCCAGGTCGTTATTGCCAGCCGTATCGGTTACTTGCAACTGTCCGTTAACTAGCGCGGCTTGCAGTCCAGTAGCGGCGCCACCTCCGACGGCCACGCCGGTGGTGGCGATCGTGCCACCACCGGTCTGACTCGTGCCGGTTTCGATCGCAGTGATTAACGTCCCCAGGGTGACTGCGCCCGTGCCTACGGTGTAAGTGGTGGTAACGCCGCCTCGGGCAACAGACAGAACTCCACTGGCAATCAAGTCCGTGTTCAAGGTGTTGGGCCCGCCGCCAGTCGTTAATTGGACATTCGGGTTGGCGGGGCCAGTGCCGGTGGGGAAATTAAACGTAACCCCACCAGCGGTGATCGACGTGGTGTCGCCCGCGGTCAATGCGTTGTCAAGGAATATTGGGGCGGTGGTGGCGTTATTGGGGCTCGCCACCTGGTTGAGGTTGGTCGACGTGCCGCTCTGAAATACCGCTTGGCTATTGTAAGTTGTGCTGGTGCCGATGCGGTTGATTTCTGCCAGGATCGAAGCATATTGCGCCTGAATAGCGGTGCGCTGTGTATTCGATACGGTGCCCGTCGCCGATTCCGTGGCCAGCGTGACCGCCGTGTCGAGCAGGTTAGTAACCTGGGCTAGCGCGCCATCCGCGAGTTGCAGTTCGCCGACGCCGTCATTGGCGTTCGATACCGATTGCGTCAAGGCCGCGATATTGGCCTGCAAGCCGTTCGCAATAGCCAGGCCGGCGGGATCATCCGCACCAGTGTTGATGCGCGATCCAGAGGACAGCTGTTCGAGGGTTGTGTTCAGTGCATTGCTGGTGAGGGTGAGTTGGTTTTCCGCTTCGATCGACGGAATGTTATTCAGGATACCAAGGGGCATTTCGTTTCTCCTTTTGCTTGAAGTTGGTCCCGCCGTATTTCGTCTGGAACCGCCTCCTCAGCATTGGTATCTGCGGAGTTCCCGTTCCACTACCTGCTCTACGGAACCCGAATGTCTTTCTTCCCATCGGCGATTTCCATTTCCGCTTTAGCGGCTGGTTTGAAGAAAAGCGCTATCGGTCGTAATTCCAAAGTAACTCGCGACAAAGAGGCTCACATAAGCCTCGACTGGACCTTCGCCGATAGCCTCTCTTAGGGAACTCAGTGTGCAGGAAGAGATCTGCACGCAGCGGAGCGAAAATGATCCGGCTCACCCGTCTTAACAATCAGGCTTTCATCATCAACTCCGATCTCATCAAGTTCGTCGAGCAGTCACCTGACACTCTTCTCACGCTTATTAATGGAGAAAAAATTGTCGTCCGCGAGACGGTGGAGCAGGTTCTGGAGCGGCTCATCGCTTTCCGGCGGTCTGTGCTGCAGGGGCTCGCCATGGCCTGGGATGGTTCGGCTGCGCACAATTTGTTTACCGATCCCGACGCCGGCAAGCGGGAGCCGCCAAAGTGAGCCTGGACAAAGCTAGCCTGCTCGGACTCGCCCTGGCTGTCGGGGGAATTACCGCCGGGCTGTTGCTGGAAGGGGGAAACCTGAGCCAGATCCTGCAACCAACCGCCGCGATGATTGTGTTCGGTGGAACCCTGGGAGCGGTCATGGTTCAGTTTCCGCTGGCCATTATTCTCCTGGCCTTTCGCCAGATGGGATCAGTCTTCATCAACCCGCAGAGAGACCCGCAAGGGATCATTACGCAACTGGTGAGGTACGCGCAGCGTGCCCGACGGGATGGCATCGTCTCCTTGGATGATGAGCTGCCCAAGATTGAAGATTCGTTTCTCAAGCGCTCCCTCATGCTGGCCGTCGACGGCACCGAACCGCAGGAACTGCGCAAAATCATGGAACTGGAACTCGACAATCAAGCCGAGTACGAAGAACAGGTTCCGCAAGTCTTCGAGTCGGCGGGCGGTTTTGCTCCCACCATCGGTATCATCGGCGCGGTTTTGGGATTGATTCAGGTCATGCAGCATCTGGACAAAATCGACGAAGTCGGAAAGGGCATCGCGGTCGCATTCGTGGCGACGATTTATGGAGTCGGATCGGCCAATCTCTTGTATCTGCCCATGGCGGGAAAGATGAAGTTGCGCATCCGTGATGAGCAGATCACCCGCGAGCTCATGCTGGAGGGCGTGGCTTCGATTCTGGAAGGGATGAATCCGCGCATGTTGGAAACCAAGCTCCTGGGCTTCCTGGTGGAGGCAAATCAGCCGCAAGAAAAAGAAGAAGAGAGCAACGAATGAGTCCACGGCGTAAGCGTTCGCGCGGGCATAGCAACCATGAGCGCTGGCTCGTATCCTATGCAGATTTCATCACCTTACTGTTTGCCTTCTTTGTGGTTTTATACGCCTCTTCGCAGGTCGATCAAAAGAAGGTCGGCAAGCTGGCCCTGGCCATTCAGATTGCCTTTCAGGACCTCGGGGTTTTTCCCGCTTCCACCACGGAAATCCCTCTCGACCCGAACGAGCCTATGCCCTTCAGCACGGTACAGGCGATCCAGAACGTGAAGCACAATGCTGAATTGCGGCGCATCGCTTCCCCGCCAGACGACGCTCTTTCCGGCACCGAGCAGGAAAATGACATCTCAACCTTGCAAGCCGAGTTGCGCGATGCCCTGCACAATGAGATCGCCCTGCATGAAGTGGCCATGCATCGGGAAAGCGACGGTCTGGTGATAAGCCTGCGCGAATTCGGCTTTTTCGACAGCGGATCGGCGACCATCAAACCGGAATCTCTCGCCGCGCTCAACCGCATCGCGTCGATCTTGGCCATTCGGACTTATAGACTGCGGATCGAAGGCCACACCGATAACGTGCCCATTCACAATGCAGTCATCGCCTCCAATTGGGAGCTCTCTACGGCACGAGCCAGCGCCATCGTCCGCGTGCTGATCCTGGATCACCATTTTCCTCCCGACCGTCTCTCGGCTGCAGGCTACGCGCAGTACCACCCGATCGCGAGCAATCTCACCTCACAGGGACGGGCGCAAAATCGCCGAGTCGACATTGTCGTCCTCACGGTGCGGGTAGATTCTGCGAACCCACCTGACACGACCGATCTCGAAAAACCCAGCCCGGCAACGCCCCGGTGATCAAGGCTTACTGGCCGACGCTCTTAGAGCCGGCGCGTCAACGTCCAATATTCCCTTTACTACCTTTATCAGCGTGCTGATTGAAAAGGGTTTGCGCAGTTGTGCGGTGCAAGAAAGACCTGCCCCTGCAGGGGCCAATTCCTCGGCATAGCCACTCATCAACAAGACATGGCTCCAGGGATACATCGCTTCGAACAATGTGGCAAGATGAGCCCCCCTCATGCCCGGCATGACCAGATCGGAAAGAAGCAAGTCGGGCGGCACGCAGTTGCGGCAGGTTGCCAATGCCTGATGGCCATCTGCCGCAGTCAGCACCACATAACCCGACGAACGTAATGCAGCGGCCATCGCTTCCCTTACAAAAGTCTCATCTTCCACGATCAAGATCGTAGATCGGGTCGGGAAGCGAGCAATTTCCGAAGCCATGCCAATCCTCGGAGAGTCGATTATTGAGGAGGCAACGACTGAGCAAGCAACGATTGGAGAAACCACGATTGAAGAAACAACGATTGGTTCGCTGAGTGTTGCCGGGCTCATTACGACTGCGGAGTCCATGCCAGTTGCAGAGCAGCTCGCGTGCCGTTCTTCCCGATAAATTCGCCTGCAGCTAACTGAATGCCAGGAGTGGTTTATCGCGCTACGATCCGCTTTGTTCTCGACGCTAGTCGAATTCTCAGCGCAGGAATATCCCATAGCGGTACAAAAAGCGCCCGTCGTGTCCTGATGCGGAACTGCATCACCCATTTCTCACTTCTCGCCCTTTGGGATCGTGAGCACAGTCATGTAGGGATCGAGCAGAAGTTTGTGCGCACCGGCGGGAGCGGACAATCGAAACGACGTTTCTGTTCCATCGGCAAATACGCGCCGCAGCAGAACAGGAGCTTTTCCTGTTACCACAGCATAGATCGGAACCGGGGTCACAAGATTGTCCGGTGCGTCGGTTTGCCGAATCACTCCGGTCACCAGCACGCTCGCTCCCTTTCCGGAAAATTTCACTCCCTGGAGTTCCAATTTTGGCAAATAGGTCCCGTTCACCCATCCATCCAGGAACCAATCGAGAGAAGCTCTGCCTTCATAGCGCAAGCTCGGTGGCAAATCTTCCGCAAATACCTCTAGCAATTCGCCGGTAGTAATGGCTTTTCCCTGATAGCGATCGCGAAGCTTGCGTAAAGACCTCACGAAAGGCTCAGTCGCGTTGCCGTCAGGGACCTTTCGCCCATCGGTCTCTGCACCATCTTGCAGCATGGTACGCAGCATGTGAAACAACCATGTCGCCCGCCCGTATGTGATCGCTTCGTATCCCTGCGGAAAGCGCGAAGACAGCAGCCGGCTTCCCAGGGTCACAGGGCCGGCATCTTCGTTTTTCGCGAGGAGTTCATCCCGATATTTCTCCATGACCAGCCGGAAGCCTGCCGGATTTTTCTCCTGCATCATCATCAGCGCGGAGTAGTTTGCCAAT
>JASHTD010000141.1 GCA_030040725.1 Candidatus Sulfotelmatobacter sp.
CGACTTCGAATATGTGTAATTAAAGTCGAACTGAACGCCGTGGCTCATTTGACGCCTGAGCGACGCTTGCAATGCGTTGTAATTCGAGAATCCGATGGAAC
Organism: Candidatus Sulfotelmatobacter sp.; assembly: GCA_030040725.1. Lineage (GTDB taxonomy): Bacteria > Acidobacteriota > Terriglobia > Terriglobales > Acidobacteriaceae > Sulfotelmatobacter. The sequence goes on from JASHTD010000141.1 coordinate 102, forward strand.
GCAAAGTGAATAGCGACGTGTATTGAGGGTTGTAGAAAGAGTTCGGCCCTCCAGTTGGATAGTATTGGCAAAGCGGCGCACCCTTCTGGCCGCAGTTTGGATTTCCGGTAGCGTCCGGTATCCCGCCGTTTCCGAATCCGGACACGAAGGGCACGTCCAGAGCCTGAAGCGCAGTGGTCTCCACGCCTGCCACTCCGCAGAAAAGATCGAAGACAGCCAGCACGGGATTCGTAGTCGAGGCTGGGAAATTTTTGCCGCAACCTCCCGTCTGCGCGCCCAGCGCGTAAGACCCGCCATTAATCGGCTTCTGGATCATGTCATTCCAATACTGAACGACAGCCGGACTAACCATGGAATTGCTGAAGGTCGCGTCGGTCACGCCTTGAAGCTCGTAGAGTCTCGCGAGCGGCTGAATGGCGGAAAAGTAATCGAGCCCGGATTTCTTATCCCTAAGATCGAGCGGTTGGGCGACATCTTGTGAACTGAGCAGGCGGTGCGAGAGTCGGCCCACGTATGCGAGGTCTAGCGAAAATCCTTTACCGAGATCGCGTTCTACTGAGAAGTCAACCGTGTACGAATAGGGCGTCTTCAGGGATGTGTCCAGGCTGTCGCCGAAGTCGGATCCGCCGAGCGCCTGCATGGTCGGTATCACCTCCGGGAAACTCGGGGCTCCCGGATTGCGTTGAAGCAGGCTCGTCGGAATGACATTTACGTCCGTTAGGCGAGGCAAACTGGTCAGCGGCAGGATTGGGTTGGTGAGGCTTGTCGTCAAACCGAAAGAATTTCCGCTGAACTCATCGACGATGCCCTGCCCGAAACGGTCGTACACGATTCCGAAGCCGCCGCGAATGGACGATTTGTTGCCGTTGCCCAGAATCTTGCTCAGGAAACCTTCGGTCTTATTAGGCGCCCACGCAAAGGCGACGCGGGGACCAAGGTTGCCGAAATCCCAGTTCCAATATCCTTTTTTACCGTTAGCAGGACCACACCAATTGACTTGCAACGCGGGATCCTGGTTCGAGGGGATACCATTAGCGCCGTTCGCCGCCCGAGTATTGAACCACTGTCCGAGACTGGGGCTGGGACAAACCTGCAAACCATTGGTTTCCCATACGGGAGAGAAAAGCGAATAGCGCAGACCCACAGTCAGCGTGAGGTTTGGCGTGGCCTTCCAAATGTCTTGGACATACGGTTCGTAGCTATCCTGAGCGAATCGTCGCGAGATCGGGGAATTGGTCGGCAGCAACTGGAGTTGCCGGTTGTAGTTAAAAACGGTTGTGGCTTGCGTAACGATACCCAATAGATCGTTAATCGGGTAGTCGTAACTCACACCAAAACTGGGGTCGACGCCAGGGAAACCACTGCTTGTTGGGTTCAGAGGGCTGTTCTTGTCCGCGAATCCCGAAGTGGTTGTAAACGACGAGTTTGTGCTTCCGCTGTCAAATGAAGACGTATAGTTCAACCGCGGTTCGCGCATGAACAGAATGTATCCGCCGAATTGCAGCGTGTGTTTTCCGTGAATCCACGACAAATCCTCGGAGAAATTGTGCATCGGACGCTGGTAGTTTTGGGTGCGCGTAATGCTCTGGGTGAAATTGAAAATGACCCATGGCTGATACGAGTTGCCGAGAGTTCCAAAACTTTCTCGAACGAACCCATAGTGAAAGTCGCTCATCAGGTTTGGACGAATGACCGCTGAATAGCCGACGATGAGGCCCTTGTTGTGATAGACGGTTTGCCCTTGCGGAGGCTGACCTGGGAAATATGGCTGACAACCGCCGCAGGCGTCGCTCGAATCGTCGCGTGAGGCTCCGATCAGGGAAAGACGCTGCTTGCCGTCTTGCGTAATGTTGTAATCGGCGCGGGCGATGTAGACATTCTGCGTCTCGGAAGTCGGCGCTGCGAAAACGAATCCCTGATAGTTGTAGCCATCGCCCGTCACGTTGCTGTTGGGCAAAGGCAAGGTTTGAAAGTATGCCATCGCAGCGGGATCGGGTCCGATGTGGTTTGGATCCAATTGCTGCAATTGCTTGTATCCGAGGGCCATGTATCCCGGCGCAGGCGTATACATCTTCCCGCTCTTACCCTGTACGGTTGAACTCGATCCTCCGGGGCATTGAGCTGTGTTGAGGCTGCCGTTCGCATTGAGAGTGCACAAATACTGAAGGACGCCGTCGCGCATCGCCAAACTCGGAACCTCCTCGCCGGAACTCACCGTTTGTTCCGCGCGCCGCGTCCCCTCGTAATTCATGAAAAGAAACAGGCGATCTTTCTTGATTGGGCCGCCGATGGAAGCGCCGAAGATATTGCGGATCAGCTTGGGAGGGGTATTGCAATCATTCGGATCGGGAAGCGTGCAGGTTGTCAGCTGCGTCAATTTGTTGAAGTAATCGTTGGCGTTGGTGTACGTGTTGCGAAGGTACTCGTAGACCGAACCGTGAATGCTGTTGGTTCCGCTCTTCGTCACCAGCGCAACCTGCGCTCCGCTCGTTCCTCCCTCATCGGCGTTCGCATTGGAAGTGGTGACGCGAAATTCCTGAACCGAATCGAGCGTCACGGGCAAGACAGAGGTAAAGGCCTGCCCGCCTTCGTCGTTGGCGCGAATGCCATCGACGCTGATATTCCCCTGATCGCTGCGTGCGCCATTCACCGCGCCGCTTCGCGTATCGTCCAGACTCGTATCGGCACGGTTGCCGGTGTAGGCGACTCCGGGTTGCAGCGTGAGTAGGTCGGGCACGTTGCGGCCTTCGAGCGGCAGCTCTTTAACCTGGTTCTCGCCGAAGGCGATTCCCAAGCTTGCGTCTTCGGTGTTGAGCGCCGGTGCTTCGCCGGAAACTTCGATCTGAGTGGTGAGTGCGCCGACTTGCAGCAGAACGCTTACGCTGGCCGGCTGGTTGACGAGAAGCTGGAGATTCCGCTGTTCGTATCTCTTGAAACCAGCTCTTTCGACGGTCAGCAGGTAGGTGCCAGGAGGAAGAGCGAGGAATTCGAATTCGCCGGTGGATGGAGTGGTAGTCTGCCGGCTGATTGCTTGCGCCTGATTGGCAATCGTTACAGTGGCGCCGGCGACGAGTGCGTGAGTGCTATCAAGAACCTTGCCGTGCAACGATGTCGTGCCGGTTTGCGCCCAGCTGCAAGAAATGAACAACAGAAGACTGACCGGCAACAAGCAGAAAATCCGCTTCTGGTGGGAACACCTCATGGTTGGCCCCCTTCGACCCTGTGCTATTGTTTTGCGCAGAAGTTAAACGATGGAAGCCAAGGTCTGACGGAGAACTTTGAAAGTCGAATCTTCCGCAAAGACCGACAAGCTCCCTCACGACTTTTGTGCTGAGAACAATATGGTGACGGCGTGCGCGAAGTCAAGAAGCAATGCGACCCGCGGTCAGGAAACGACAGCGGACACGAGCTTCGCAAAGTCTGGAGGACCTTCAATGCAAAAGCCTGACTTGAATCA
>JASHTD010000142.1 GCA_030040725.1 Candidatus Sulfotelmatobacter sp.
CTAGGCGCATAGTCGACGCTTACGCCGTAGGCAACTTCATCGCCGCTGCCCCCGATGTACGTGCTGTATGCAATACCACCCTTCGAGGCCAGTTCGAATGCAAAAGCGTCTCCCGTCACAGTGCCGCCACCGAAGGTCTTCTGCGTAGCGTGGGAAGTGATGGGGAAATCTGTCGAGAGCGTGTAGCCAACGACAAAAATATCACCCGCTTTATCGAGGACGAGCTGCGACGCGACATCGTCATTCGAGCCGCCGATGTAAGTTGAGTATTGCAACGCCGAACCCGTTGGGTTGAACTTGCTAACAAAAACGTCGCGGCAAGGCAAGCTTCCGCAGGTGCCGGGATGGTAGCTCTCAATGGCATCCTCGACCGGAAAGTCCGACGAACGAGTGCTGCCGGCAATAACCACATCTTCGTACTTATCGATGCCGATGGCAGTCGCATAATCCTCGTTGCTTCCACCAAGGTATGTCGCAAAAGAAATGACCGGATCAATGACAAGTTCGCGGCTCCGGTCGTAAGGTCCGACCTCGAATCCGATTTTTCCATCCGCCCTCAGAGCATAGCTTGCACGTACTGGGTGCCTGGTTGCTTGTTTCCCAACTTCGGCAAACTGGTAAACAACCGGCTTGTGAAAGTGAACATCGCCGCCCGCAAGACTGACCACGAGGTCGCCGTTCGGGTCGAGATGCAGCGTAGCTGACTGCCAGGTTCGGCCGAGCTGTGAGAAACCCAAAGTGATCAGGCTTGCGTCGGCGTGGGGCGCAACCACAAAATCGTATTCCAGCTGCCGCTGATTGCCGTAGTAGACGAGATCAATTCCGGGATACATTCCCGTGTAGTGAACTCTGCGGAAATTCTTAATGCCGGTCCGCCACTGGCTCGGATCTTTGCCGATGAAATAATTCGTCTTGGTGGCAGTCTCCTGATCGCCGACGATTTTCGGCGTGGAGTTCGCCCCAATCAGCTGCATCTGCAGAACATCTTCGCGCGGCAAATCCTGCCGCTGCGCTGCCGGTTGTGGCGGGGGCGTCCGGTCAAGCGATCCCAATGACAAAGGGTTAGCGGGATTCGAGCCGAAGCCGGACTGCGCGCTTGGAGCTTGCGGATTGATGCGATTCAGAGCCAACACGGCGCTGGAGGGAGTGAGGAACAGAGTGTAGCCAGAGCCCCGAGACAGAAAGCTGACACGCTTGTCGGTCTGGCCTTGATTCACTTCGAAGCTCATGGGCGACTGGAGCAGGCTGCGAAGCACACGCACCGCCGCGGTCTTTTTCGCAGTATTCGCAACCGCGCTCTGCGACGGCTGTGGAAGGTTCGTTGTTTCCTGTGTGTACAACGGCCCGGCCGTTCCCAAAGCGACAGCCGAAATTAACGCGCAAAGCAACAGCAATTTATCCGTTCGCATTCCTGCATCCCCTGTGTTCGTCACTTTTGTAAACATCGTTCGTTATCGATCTTCACTGCTCAAACTGAAAGCGCTAGTGACCGCAAGTTGTACCCGCTCAATCTCCCGTGCCAGTTAAAGTAATTTTTTGCGGACTGGCTCCATCGTTGTCGTTCAACGTGAGAATGCCGGTTGCACTTCCCTGCTGGCTGGGCGTAAACGTCACCTCCACCGTACAAGTGCCAGCCGGTGCTACGCCCGCCATGCAGTTGTTCGTCTCGGCGAAACTTCCTCCGGCCACGACGTTTTCGAATGTAAGCATCGTGGTTCCGTGGTTGCTGACTGTCACTGGAACGGGAGCGCTTGTTGTGCCTACAGCCTGCATTCCAAAGTTGATGCTGGCCGGAGTAGCGACCACCGCCGTTCCGTCGCCGGTAAGCCGAACGGTTTGCGGACTGGCGGGATCGCTGTCGTAAATCACGAGATTGCCGAAAAGACCCTTCCAGGCCTCCAGTTGCGTCGCGGTCGTCGGCGCAAAACTGACTTCGAACGTGCAGAAGTGGCCCGGAGCAACGCTGCCGCCACAATTATTGGTCTGCGAGAATGCAGGGCCAACGACATCCACTTTCGAGATGGTCAGAGGCGTGGGACCTACGTTGGCCAGCGTAACCTGCTTTTGCGAAACTGTTCCGAAGGTTTGCTGGGAAAAACTCAACCCAGGGTAGAGAAAGGACAATTTGCCCTGGCTTCCTGTTCCATTCAAGGTCACCATGATCGAACTTGTGGAACCGGAGTTGGGAATCGTGAGCGTGCCTGTTCGCAGCCCCTTAGCCTTGGGCGCGAAATTGAGGCTGATGTAACACAAGTGCCCGGGCGCAAGAGTTCTACCGGTGCACGCGCTCTTCTCCGTGAAATCTCCAGTAATTGTGCTCTTGCCGATCGTGATGTCGCTCGTTCCCCAATTGTTCAGAGTTAGAGTGTAGGACGGGCTGGTTGTGCCGATTGCCTGACTCCCAAAAGGAACCACCGAAGCCGAATTGATCGGACAGCTATGTGTTTGCAGGATCAACGGTTGAAGCGGCGTCTGCGTGAAATCGAAACTGTCAAGCGTGTCGTTGGCATCGGCATCCCTGCGCGTCATCGGCGGCAAGCCGTAAAGTTCCTCGATGAATTTGAGGATGGACGAAAATTCATATTGCGTATGAGAGATGTAGCCGGACTTCGCATACGGCGAAATAATGATCAGCGGCACTCGCGGTCCGAACCCGAAAGCATCCACAGTGGGCGGAGGCACGTGATCGAAGAAGCCGCCGTAGTCGTCCCAGGCCATAAAGATGGCCGTTGAACTCCAATCCGGTCCCTGCATGATGGCATTAATCTGCTCCATCGCCCAATTCTCGCTGTTGCACACCCCGGAACTCGAGGGATGATCGCTGGCTAGACCGGTGACCAGCCAACTGACTGCAGGCAGGTTGCCGGCTAATGCATCAGAAGCGAATTGGGTGTCAGGAACGACGTTGGTTGTCCACAGCGCTGTATTGCGGATGTAGCTGAAGGCATCGAGCGTCGAGAAGTTATAGCCGACTTGCCCGGCGGGCGGAGCGTAGAACTTCCAGGGAACTCCTATGTTCTGCAGGCCTTCCGCCAGCGTTTGATAGCTCCAGCAAGGAAATTCTTCGCTGAGATTGCCTTTCTCATCCATCACCTCGGCCGATTCGGTGGGGGGAGCGTCGCATCCCCACCCTGGGTTTCCCAAGGGTTTGGCGGTCGATCGCAAAAAGATTGCGCCGTTATCCTGCGCGGCCACCGTGTAGAGGTGATTCGTGAAACTATCCGCCTTGATCGAAGAAAACATTCGATCCGCCAGGACGAAGTTGCGGGCGTAGGCGAAGTAGTTGGGAATATCCGCTTCGGTCATCTGCGTATAGGAAAGAAATGCGCCGTTGATGTTGCCATCGGTAAGCAGATCGAAACGATCCATGTTGCCGTTGTCCATGGCCTCGACCGCTCCACCGAAATCGTGCTCCGGGTCGAGCGGGTACGAGAAATCAGGGGAAGGTCCCAGCGATATAACTTCCCCGGTCGAGATAGTTCCAGTTGTGGCGCCATCAGCCCCGGAAAAGGTGCCGAAATAATTGTCGAAAGTGCGGTTCTCCTTAATAAAAAACACGACATGTTTGATCGCGCCCATCCCGCCGGTCTCAGAGACATTCCCGTTCGTGCTTGTTCGCACGCCCACGCCTGCGGTAGATGTTTCATCCCCTTTTTTGGCCGAGGCGCCGGGTCCCTGCGCGAAGGAAAAGCTTCCCGCCAGAACGAGCGCACAAGTCAGGCTCAGCCGAAGAAAAGTTCGAACACAACCCAACACGGGTCAGCCTCCTGCACAAACGGGGGGATGGAAAACTTGGAGTTCAAAAAATGAGATGGGGAGTGAATCCTGGTCGATAAACCTCAATGCAGCTTACATTCGAATGCCGCCATTGACAATGGAGACCTTTGTCCAGAGACGAAATCCCGTAACCATGATCAGTTCTTGCAACGGAGACTTTGGTCTCTACCCGCGCGGCGGAAGAAAGTTTTCGCACCCTGGCTTGACTCTGCATTAGGTACGCGGCACAATGCAGACACACGCTTCGGAATGGAGCGTTCATTGCTCGGCCGTTCCATGGCTTGCGGCTTGAGCTATCAGTTTGGTCCCCCACAAAGAGTTCGCTATTTTCGGTTTGCGTTCGTCTTCGGCAGGCTGGAACGGAGCCGTTGGCGAGATCAACCTCAATTCTCCCAGAAGCGCCGATTGAACTTTGAACCCGATTATGAGATTGAACTGCAACCGTAGCGTCCTGCGCGTCCTGCTTCCCGCATTTCTCTCTCTTCTGACCATCCCCTCGGATGCGTTCGGCAGCAGCTTCGCAGGCTTAGCCGGAGGAACCAGTTACATCGTGGGCAAGCAGGTGCGCTCGGTTGCCGTGGGAGATTTCAACGGTGACGGGATTCCCGATATTGCGGTCGCCGGTCTCGGCAGCAGCCAGGTCAACGTGATGCTGGGCTGCACTAAGGGAACGGCGAACTGCACCAATGGTTTTCTGCCCGCAGTGAATTACACCGTCAATGAACCCCTTGCTATTGCCACGGCCGACGTAAACGGCGACGGCAATCTGGACCTGCTCGTTGTAAGCTCGGCTACGAATACAGTTTCCCTACTCCTTGGGAACGGAAATGGAACCTTCAGCAGTTCCAAGTGCAGTGCGAACGGCGGGCAGTGCGGTACCGGTGTTTCGCCATCTGCGATCGCGATCGGCAACTTCCGAGGCAAGCCGAATGAAGTCGATATGGGGGTAGCCAACACCGGCACCAACACGATCTCTGTCTTTCTCGGAAACGGAAAGACCTTCGGAGTTCCTACTGTATATAGCGTCGGCAATTCTCCAACCGCAATTGCCATTGCGGATTACAACGGCGATGGATTTCCCGATATTGCCGTGGCCAATGGCGTTGACAACACGGTCACGATCTTGATCAATAACAAGAAGGGTCAGTTCCTTGCCAATCGGCCCATTCCGGTCGCGACCACGCCCGTATCCCTGGCAGTTGCTGATTTTAATGGCGACAAGATTAACGATCTCGCCGTGGCGAGTGCAGGCGGAAGCACGATCGCCATTCTGTTGGGAGTAGGAAACGGAACCTTCCAAACGCCTACCTACGTCACCGCCGGCATGAGCCCGCAGACGGTCGCCACCGGAGATTTCAACGGGGACGGGAACGCAGATCTGGTCGTGGCCGATGGCGCAGGCAATAATGTCACGATTCTGCTAGGCAACGGCAACGGAACTTTTCAACCCGGAGTGCAATATGCCACGGGCGCAAAAACCGTGTCCGCCGTGGTTTCCGCCAATATCGACGGCGACGCGAATCAGAATATCATCGCTGCCAATGCCGACCTTCTTCCGGGGCAGCTCACCATCCTTCTCGGCAATGGCGATGGCACATTTCGCAGCGGATTGAACTATTCGGCGAACGTAAATCCCCAGGCGATTGCCACGGCAGATTTCAACTGCGACGGCAAGCCTGATCTTGCGGTGGCCAATGCCGGCTCAAACAATGTGACCTTGATGTTGGGAAATGGAGATGGCACGTTTCAAACTGGCGCCAGCTTTGCTACCGATAACCATCCCATCGCCATGGTCACGGCAGATTTCAATAACGATGGGATTGCTGACCTCGCCATCGTGAACGCGTACAGCGGAGACGTCACGATTCTGTTGGGAAATTCCAGTTGCAACGGTTTCAATCCGGGGGTCAATTACTATCTTGGCGCAGGAATAAATCCAGTTTCTCTCGCTGCTGCGGACTTTAACGGTGACGGCTATCCCGATCTCGTTGTAGCAAATGTAGGCAGTTCGAGCGATACCGGTGGAATCGTTGTTCTTCTGAACAATCAAGACGGCACATTTGGGACTCCGAATGCTTCAACGGTGGGGACCAATCCCAATTTTGTGGTCGCTGCCGATTTCAACGGCGATCACAAGCAGGACATTGCCATCTCCAATCAGGGAAGCGGAAGCGTTTCCGTTTTACTGGGAACGGGAAACGGAACGTTTAATTTGAAATCGACGAACTGCGTGGGAAACACTCCGTGCGCTGGCGTTCCGATCTCCATCGCGGCCGCTGATTTCAACGGCGATGGCAGGCCCGACTTGGCTGTGGCAAATTACGCGGATTCGAGCGTCAGCGTCATGCTGGGTAACGGAGATGGAACTTTTAAGCCGGAGAAGACTTCCACGGTATGGGCGAATCCGCTGATGGTGGTGGCTGCACCCATACAAGGAAGCAGTAATCAGCAAGACCTGATCATAGCCAATTCGGAAAATGACACGGTCACAGTTTTGCTGAATCAGCTCAACAAATCCGGCGGGTTCAAAGGGGCGCAGCAACACTCGTATCCCGTAGGTGAAGCTCCGGCGGCCTTGGCGATTGCGGATTTTAACGGCGACGGACTTCTCGACGCGGCCTCCGCAAACCAGGCCAGTGACAACGTGACGATCATGTTGCAGCAGCAATGAAGGAACATTTATTTTTGCCGTTGGAAGTCAGTTCGAGCGAATGCGCGCCGAGGTAGTGAGAAGTGGTTTTTGATTCTGGAATAGACGGACCGGGTGTTAGGGGAATTAGCGTGGCAGAACTCACAGCAAAATTCGACAGGATCAAAGGGCTGATATTTTGTTGCGCAATCGTAACTGCTTTTCTGGCAATCGCCTCCTCCCCAGCTGATGCGCAAACCGCCGATCCGATCAATGGCGGTGTCACATATATCGGAACGGCGAAGTGCTCCGCGGGTGGACTGGGAAACAGTCTCTGTTACTCATTGAGCATTCAATGTTCGGGAATTGACGGCTCGGGAGTGGCGGCGCTTCCAGTACAGGTGAAGGTTACAAATCCCGGCAGTACTAAGGGCACAATCATATTCGTATCTCCCGGCGGAGGCTCCAGCTATTACGATCAAAGCTTCGCCTACGGAGCGACGGTCGTGAACTCCGTAGTGCAGGCCGGATTCACCGCAGTGCAGCCGTACTTCACCGGGGCGAATGGCTGGACCGAGGGTCCCGCGCCAAACGGAATTCGATCGTTGGCTTGCCGTTTTGCAGCGCTGGCGGATTGGGTGGCAACGACAACTAATCCGCTCATCTACCAGAGTGGATCGGCCATGTGCGCGGCCGGGGTCAGCGGAGGCTCCAGCGCGATTGGCTATGCGCTCGCCCACTTCGGAATGGGAACCGGATCGACCCGCCTCTTCGATATGGTCGAACTGACCAGCGGACCGACCTTCTCGCGTATTGATCACGGCTGTATTTGCGCGTCGCCACCCTTTCAAACCACTACCGGGCAAGGGCCGCTCTCCGACTGTTATTTGACCATCGGATCTTTAGTCGACAGCAGCTATTCCAGCCCAGTATGTTCGAACGCGCGCGCGACGCACAGCACCGCCAATGAGTCACTGCTGATCCATGACAGCATCCTGTCAGATGATCCACCATTCCTCAATTATCAGACGGTCGTTGTAGCTACCTTCGGTGCACAGAACGACGAGGGAGCGGGGGTTCCGCAGGGCGAGGAGTGGGTGAGCTTAGTCACTTCGCCGGTAACGGTCAATGTGGTCGCGGACGGCGCCCATCTCGTTCCCAATTCATTTGATGGAGCGCTGCAGATTGCGAACGATCTGAACTCAGCTTGCGTGTTGCAGTCGCCCAACCGGCCATCGCGCTGAACGAACCTCCGAACGACCCTCCACAGTCCAGAGGAAGGCGCCGTGCCGCCAGCGCCGTAGGGTAATTGCCCGATATTCCGTGTTTAATACTGCGACACAGTATAACTTTGCGTGGGGAAGGTCGCAGGTATAGACGGAGGGCTGCTGGTGGTGGCTCCGGCTTGCGACGCATCGAATGGCGTAAATCCCACTCCCGGCGTGCTGCTCAGCGAAAAATCATCGCTCGATAGCTGCGTCGAAGTGAACGGGTTTTGCAGAACGCTCGACGAGTCTTCGCCGGTCAAGTCTTGCCATTGTCCCAGGGACGAGTACGTGGTGGTTTGGTGACATCCGCCTTGCTGGTTGGGAGGATCGTCACTGCTGAAGAATGCCGGGTTTGGAAGTGAGCAGCTTCCCCCTGGAATGTAGCAGTACATATTGCTTTCGAAGTGCACAGTGGCCGGCAAGACAGATGCGCAGTCTCCGCCGAGGCAGGAATAACAACCGTTCTGTACGCTGCCCCGGTCATAAATGATCAGGTTGTTGGTCATGTCAAATAGCGAATTCGACGCTGAAGACGGCGTACAACCCTGCTGCTTGATCGCCTGTCTCCCGAAGGCCAGAATATTATTCTTGATCGTGTTCGGGCTCGATGAAACCCCTTCTGGGCCACATGTCTGGGCTACATCCGCGGATGAGACTCGATAGACCAGATTGTTCTCCACCGTTACGAGGCCAGTGTAATTATCGATATACATTCCCTGTCCGCCGTATCCGTCGGAATCAAAAATAGAAGCATCGGTCACGTCGTGGCACACGTTGTTCATCGCTTGATTGCCAGGAGGAGGGGTGGTCTGATACGGCGTCGTATTGAAATAAACGCAGCCGAAATCGTTCTCCACTCCTTGTCCCAGGTTGTAAATGTTGTTGAAAGAGGCGACATCGTTGCTGGCAAAGCTGACACTGCTCGAGTCACAACTCAGAGCGCCAACGTTCACGCCTCCGCTATAGCCGTCGTAGATCGTATTGTGCGTGAAAGTGTTGTCGTGGTTGCACCCCTGCGCGATGCCAAAGCCCTTGGGGAATACCCTGCCGAATGCTTCGATCACATTGTTTTGAACCGTGGTGAATTGCGGCACGTTGGCAGCGGTGTCGGAGCCAGCCGAGAGCAGCCCGATTCGAATTCCGTGGCCCGCCACATCGAAAATTTGCCCATTCTCAAAGATGTTGCCGGTAGTGGTCGAGGATGGAATTGTAGTGGTGAAATCGATTCCTGTCCCCGCGGTTTCCGTGATCGTCACGCCGTTAAAGGTTACGTTCTGGCAGTTCTCGCAGGAAACCGCACTGGTAATGTCCTGATCCAGCCGGTTGTACTGATACCCAGCCGCCGGGACAGTGAAGTTATCGTGCTCGAATGTAAGACCCTGGAACGTTACATTCTGCAGATCGGTCGCGACCAATACCTGCGGAGTCGACACCGGCATTTGCGGCACAATTACCGTGTCGCTGTTGGGATTCTCACCCGTATTCGCGATGTAGGTCAGCGTCATCGGTGAGGTCGAGCGATCGAGAAACCACTGGCCAGGCTGCGCCAGTTCGTCCTTGATATTTTCGACCAGATAGCGGTGACCCGCGATGAAGCCGGTAGTGTTGTCGCTCAGGCTGGCGCGCTCGCGAATGGGGCCGGTCAGATAAATGATGTTGGCGCTGGTATCGATGCAATCGATGAGCAGCTTGGAAGTGCCCATGGTTTCGAAGCTGTACAGTGCGATATCTCCCGCAGGATAGGCATTGCCCCGCGCGCCACACGGGTTTCCAAGAGGTGGGCTCAGGTTCGCCCACGTCGAACTGATCGGATCGCCGGCGGTGTAATAGAAGCGGTCATAACACTCATACGAAGCCGTGGTCTGGCCAAGGTTCGGGCAATTAGCAGAAGATGTGGAAACCGATACGGGCCCGGCGATCCGGTAATAGGTGCCCACGTTCGGAGCGCTGCCCAGACGCGCGCGCAACCGACGGCCGCTTTGCACACCGGCTGCCGTGCTGAGATAAAAAAGCTGCTCGAAATACTGTGCATTTGCCGGCAAGGTCGCCGTCCAGATATCGCCGTTCTGCTTCCAGTTGGTAACCCGCATGCCTCCGCTGATTGCCGGCGATTCCCCGGGGTAGGCTTGCCAGGAAATATTCACCGCGGGCGTTCCGGAGTCCGCGCTGGTGAAGGTCAACTGATTCGTCAGATAGTATGTTCCACCGCCGTTGCCCCGGACCATGACTACGATGGAGTTAGCTTGGTTCGGCAATATTGCCTGCACGGCCTGCTGCGCCTTGGCGATGGTGGCGAACGGCGCCTTAAACGTTCCCGGATTCGAGTCGCTGCCGCTGGGTGAAAC
>JASHTD010000143.1 GCA_030040725.1 Candidatus Sulfotelmatobacter sp.
TCGACAATCTGCTGACTCAACTCGAAGCCGCCAAGAATGATTTCGGCTCCGGCCACTCTGCGGCGGTGAGTAAGCTTCTCGACCAAATCTCGAATGTCGAATTTACCGATGCTTCTCAGCTCATTCGCCTTCATGAATGCCTGCTTTTTCTTCGCGCTTTTCCTCATGCAGCTTCTCATATCGCGCTCGTCGAACGTGTGCTGAATTCATTTCACAAACGCGTCGATAGAATTCGCTCGCTGAATGCCGACATGTCATTGTTCGACGATTTTGATACCTCCGGGATCGCCGGCACCACCATGCAAGATGCGCTTCCGTTCGAGGTTGCACGCTGGCTCGCGGAGCGAATTCCAGGAAACGTTGAAATTGCATGGCAAGACTACTGGGACGATTACGAATCCGAGCGTGCCCGCGGCCATACCTGGCCCCGCTTCATTCCGCTGCTCGAAGAAGATGCCGATGTCGAAGCGAATATTCCGTGGCAGCGCTGGCTCGATGCCGCGCGAGGCCGTAAATCCGCGCTCGCCTGGTTGCTGCAACGTTTCTCAACCCTGCCCCTCGCGCCGCAACAGCAAGCTGAACTTTACGACTCCCTTCACGTCCCGATTCGCTGGTGTCTCGAAAATTTGAAGCTCTCGCGCACTCGCAACTGGAGCCAGCCCCGGAGTTTTTATTTTCACGATGTTCCGCTCATCCAGCGCAATCAGGTTTCTCTCAAAGATGAACTCGCCAGGCCTGCGCCCCGGTTGAAAAAAATGTCTCTGGCTGAGGGTGAGTCGGTGATGCAGGCCATCCGCGAGATCATGGTGGTCCGCTATCGCGAACTCTACGGAACTACGTTCGGCGATCCGCATTGGGTCGTCCGTGCCGATCTCGGCCGCGGCGTCGTCATGCATTTTTGGGGACTGCCCCTCTCCCGCCGCTTGCCGCTTCGCGCTTATCTCGCTGGCTACACGCTAAAGAACGGCGTTCCCATCAACTACGTCGAAGCGATCGGCTTATGCGAGTGGATTGAGGTCGGCTTCAATACCTTCTACACCTATCGGCAGGGAGAAACCGCCTGGATCTATGCTCAGGCTCTGCGCTGTATCTGCGCGCTCACGGGCGCAACCACGATTTCCATTTATCCCTATCAGATTGGCCAGAACAACGATGAAGCTATAGATTCCGGAGCATTCTGGTTTTATCGTAAGCTCGGGTTCCGCTCCGGCCGCGTCGATCTGCAGAAACTCTGTGAAAGGGAAGAGCAGAAAATCGCTGCCAGTCCTGAATACCGGACTCCGCCGCGCGTGCTGAAACGTCTTGCCGAAGCTCACATGTTTCTTGAAACGAACCCTTCCGTGGCTCAGGCAGCATGGGACACTTTTTCCATTCGCAATCTCGGTCTGCGAATCAACCGCCGCATGGCCAAGCAATTTGACGGGGATTGCAATCGGCTGCGCCTCGCCTCGCTGTCTTCGGTAACGGCTGCCTTGAATCTCAATTCATCAAGCTTATCTGGGGCTGAACGAGAGTCTCTGCAGAATTGGTCGCTGGTGCTCGCGCTTATTTCGAACCTGGCGCAGTGGACGCCAGCCGAGAAGCAGAAACTGGTCGACATTATCCGTAGCAAGTCCGCCCGGAGCGAAATGTCATACTTTCGCCAGACCCAACTTCACTCTCGCCTGCGAACTGAACTGCTGAAGCTTGGTACAGATCCTTCCCGATAGAGACCTTCGCCTCTACTTTCGTGGCTGACGTGGCCCATTACTTCCCAATCTGGGTCGGCATCAACTTCCGAGATATGAATTGCTTATGAAAAAGCCGCAAACCGGTACTTTCGGGTTTGAAATCTCGTGGAACCCGTGGCACCATGAGAGGGTTGCATTCACCTATGAGAAACACGCTGCTTGCGGCTCTGGGCGCGGCGTTTGTCGTGATGGCGATCACCACAGCCATGGCTCATGCCCAACGTGCGCCTCTGCCTCTTGGTTTCATCGATAGCCACTCCATCATCAAGTTACAAGAATGTCCCACCGGTTATTATCCCGGCATGACCTGTTACTCCGGCAAAGTACAGTCGTGCCAGTTCGCCGATGATCTTGGCTTTACTTACGGGTACGAAACTCCCTCCGGCGATCTTGCAGGCACCATTGTCCTCCTTGAGGGCGGAGGTGGCACCAATCCTTATATGGATCCCGATTATGCCCAAACCTATTTGCAGGAAGGCTACCAGGTGGTCTACCTCGCATGGGATACGGATTGGGAGTTCACCGGCAGCGGCACCGGGAGCAGTATTAAGTACGCCGCCTGCCGCCCCGCTACGTTTCTGCAATATATCTCGCAGAACCTCTACTCCAGGGGTGGAATGTGCGCCCAGGGCGATAGTGCGGGATCTGGCGCAGTCGCCTATGCTCTTGCGTGGTACGGCGAAGGTTCTTTCCTGGACAATGTCGAATTGCTTTCAGGTCCGGTTTTCGGCGACATCGAGCAAGGTTGTGTGGTGCCCAATGCTTCCACCGTGGAGGTCTGCTCCGCCGGACAGTATGGCTGTGTTGGCAGCCAATGGCCCGATAGTCCCGCCTATGTCGACGGTGATGAAGGCGAGGTGGCCGATTGGTCTGGTATTTCCGGGTGCAATGGCGGGCGAAAAACCAGCGACTTCGCCAACGATGGCTGGAAGGCGATGAGCATCGTCGACGGTACCGACGATCCGAGCTTCAACTACCCAACCACCGGCGTGGCTGGGTGGTTATGCAGCAACGACAATTCAGTGCAGAACAACTCAGCCGCGGAAGGGGAATTCTTTTACCAGCAGTTCACCACTTCTAACCAGACTGCGGCTTACTCGGTGACCCGTATCAATTCCTGCCAGGGAGTCGAAGGAGTTTCCGGGGGCGAGCTTCCGGATGGTCAAAACGGGTTCGATGCCATCAGCAATAACATGCTGGGAGCCTGTTTCAAGCGGCATGATCGAAGAAGCCGTCGGTGAAAACCGTTAAGTAAAGAGACGCCAGAAGCCGGGTAAGGAGACTTAGTAAGGAAACGCGGCTCGTCTCCCCGTGCCGCGCGGCCTATCGACTAGAATATATTTCGGCAGGCAATATACCGTTGCCAGACAAGGCCGGAAGCATGGATTCCGAAGCGCTCCAGGAACGCCTGAAAGTTCTCGAAGAAGTTCTCGAAAAAGAAATCCTGCGCGTCACCAATCTGGCTGCAGAATCGCCCAACCTTTGCCAGCAGGACAACTACTATCTCCTAGCTCAGGACCTGCGGCGCGAAATTCGCGACCTGCGCCGCCAAATCGCCGCAATGTCCAACCCAACCGCGGAACAGAAATCCGCGTCGAACGAAACACCCCGTCCCACGCCTCAGCCGACCGAGCCGCCCCTCACAAAATTTCTTGCGCGCCTCGCGTAAGCCTCAAAGAATCGCTGGGCCGCGAGATCTCGCAGGAACTTAGCAGGTGCTAACAATTCATAAAGGCAGGTGCACCAGTGGTCTTCGCGATCGCGCTTGTGGATACTACTGGAGACAATCGAGCTATAGGGAATACAGGAGAGGAGAACGTCCATGACAAGGCCAACGACCACGGCGATTTCACCGTTCTTCATCGTCAGCAACTCGATCGAACCGTCGCGTTCTATCGCGAGAAGCTTGGCTTTGACATGACGTTTCAGCAGCCGGATCCGAATCCTTTCTTCGCCATCATCCGCCGCGATGGCGCGCAGCTCTTCGTTAAATCCGATGGCGACGTCAAACCCCTGCCGAATCCCAAGCGGCATCCTTCCATGAGGTGGGACGCCTATGTCTACGCGCCAGATCCCGATGCTCTTGCCGCCGAATTTGTCGATCGCGGCGCGCCCTTCAGTACACCACTCGAGGATACACACGACGGCTTGCGTGGTTTCGAACTCACTGACCCCGACGGCTATGTTTTGTTTTTCGGCCGCCCGAGATAGAACCCATGTGAACCATCGGATCGGAGCCGGACGTAGTAGACTCGGCGCATGATCCGCCAAATTGCTCCTCTATTCTTCGCCAAAGACATGACCAGAACTCTTGCCTATTACCAGGATAAGCTTGGCTTCAATTGCCAGGGCACGTGGCAGGACCCGCCGGAGTATGCCATC
This sequence comes from Candidatus Sulfotelmatobacter sp., assembly GCA_030040725.1. Taxonomy (GTDB): domain Bacteria; phylum Acidobacteriota; class Terriglobia; order Terriglobales; family Acidobacteriaceae; genus Sulfotelmatobacter. The sequence continues at coordinate 4,113 of JASHTD010000143.1, forward strand.
GTTGCGCGCGACCAGCATGCGATTCATTTCCGCTGCGCCGAACCTCCCATCGCCAATCCCAACAAGTATCCGGACGAACTTCTCGACGCTTACCTGTTCATCGAAGATGCGGACGCGCTGTACGCCGAGTACGCAGCTCGAGGCGTGGAATTAGTGCGCGGACCTGCCAACATGCCATGGCATCGCCGCGAGTTTGTCGTGAAGGATTGCGACGGCCGGCTGCTTGCATTCGGCGCCAACTTGTAGTCCGTCTTCGGCAGGTGGCGCATCCTTGCGGGGGTGTATCCTAACTGGCCTGCTATCGGGGAAACTGCCATGAAAATTGTACCTGTGATCAAGTCTGGCGATTTGCAACGCTCGTTGCATTTCTACACCGAGGTTCTCGACTTCGAACGCAAGTGGCCCGGACATGAAGACCGCGAGATGGCCAACGGAGTCGTTGATCTAGCTCGAGACGGGGCGGAACTACAGCTCTCACGTCATGCTGGGGACGGTGTTTTCGGCTCCGTGAACCGTGTGTTTGTGGACGATGTGGATGAGCGCTACGCGACCTTTCGAAGCCGGGGTCTGAATACGACACTTCGTCCTGAGTCTCCCATTCACACCGCGCCAGTTGATCAAACGTGGGGGCTGCGTGAGTTTGCAGTGACTGATCCGGACGGCAGCGGTCTCTGTTTCTGCATGCCCAAAAGATAATTCAGGACGCGGTACTCGGACTCATATTCCCAGCCGGACCTAATCCGCCCTAGCGCAGCTCGGTTTTTTTCTTCATAATTCCGGCATGGCTCTCGTCGTCTTCCTCCGAGGCGTCAATGTCGGCGGACACCGAACCTTTCGCCCCAGCGCCCTTGCCCGGGAACTGAGCGACTACGATGTAGTAAACGTAGGCGCGGCGGGCACCTTTGTCGTCCGTAAGCCGGGTTCGCGCACAAAGTTCTCCGCTGTCCTGGTCGGCAAGCTGCCGTTCGAAGCGCAGTTTGCGTTGTGCGACGGGCGCGACCTTCTACGCCTGGAAACGGCGAATCCGTTTGGAACTCAACCCTCCCCGCCGGATGTTGTCCGCTTCGTGAGTATTCTCTCGAAAGCTGGCGCCCTCCGCGCATCGCTTCCAGTTTCGTTTCCCGCAGAAGGGCAGTGGCTTGTGCGCGTGATGGCCTGTGAAGGGCAGTTCGTGTTTGGCATGTACCGCCGTCACATGAAAACCATCGGCTATCTCGGCCGTATCGACAAACTCTACGGCGCGCCCGCAACCACAAGAAACTGGAACACAATCGTTGCCATCATTCGAATTCTGAAGGGCCAGAGCACCCGGCGATGACCGCCAATACCGTTTCCTGCGCGGCTTTGAGCGTAATGATGCGGCAGGCGCACAGCTAAATCAGAAAGACTTCAAATCGGCCACCGTCCAGGTAGCTCCCGTAATCAGGAAAGTCAGGACGCATTCGGACCAGTTGAAATGCGCCTTCGGGTGAGCGATCAGGAGCGGAACCCAAACCATTACGCCAAACAGCGCCAGCATAAGTGTCATCAGGCGCATCGCAAGCCGCGCCTGACGATTGATGAGAATGGCAATTGCCGCGAGCGCAAACGCAACCGTCGTCAGGATCGCCCAAAACATCTGGTTGGGCGGAATCCACTTTGGAACCAGGCCAGCTGTCTCACGCAGAAGGAGTGCCTGACCCAGGGTAAAGGAAATCGCACAGATTCCGAGCCCGATGCGCGCCACTCGGCCGAACACTACCGCCCTATCAGCATCTGCATCAGCCGCAGCGTAAAGCGCAATCGCTCCGCAGAGTAAGGAAAAGAACAGGAAGAAGCTCCCGCCGTACTTGTCATAGATGTTCGATGCGGCAATGATGTCAGGGACACAGGCCAGCGAGAAACACAAATACACGACACAAAGTACGATCGACGCCAAGCGCCCAGTGCGGGGGTACTGTGTCCCAATCCCGCCGGCGATTTGAGCGGCCATGAGACATTCGCCAATGATGGTGCCGAAAGGCAAGAGCCAGATATGTTGCAAGTTTTGCCAGGTGTCAGCGTCGTGCCACATCAGTGCGATGACGCCGAACAGCACCGCCGCCGCGCCGAAGACGATCCGCCCGTACAACGCCGTTTTCATACACAAAAGGTAACAGACATTTCGGCAAGCGTGGTTACATCACATCCGCGCGCCCACGCTATAGTAGTAAAATGTCGCGGTGTTTTGGGCAGTCCAATAGCTAACCCCAAGCGGATAACGACCAGCGACGCACGACGAACGACCACGAGGTTTTCATGTCCGACAAAGCGATCATCGATCCCCAAGCCACCAGTATCGATTCCGTTCTGCAGGAGCAGCGCAAGTTCGACCCTCCTACAGAATTCGCCCGTCAGGCCCACATCCAGACTGTGGCCCAATACGAGCAGCTCTACAAACAGTCAATCGAGCATCCTGACGAATTCTGGGGAAATGTTGCGGGCGAACTGCACTGGTTCACAAAATGGGACAAGGTGCTCGAATGGAATTGCCCGTGGGCGAAGTGGTTTGCCGGAGGACAAATTAATCTTTCCTACAATTGCCTTGACCGCCACGTCGCCACGCATCGAAAAAATAAAGCCGCCATCATATGGGAGAGCGAGCCCGGTGAAATTCGCACGCTTACTTACCAGCAGTTGCATCGCGAAGTGCAGAAGTTCGCCAATGTTTTAAAGACTCTTGGGGTGAAGAAGAATGACCGCGTCGCCATCTACATGGGTATGACGCCGGAGCTTCCCGTAGCCATGCTCGCGTGCGCGCGGATCGGCGCGCCGCACACCATCGTCTTCGGAGGATTCTCCTCCAACGCGCTTATCGATCGCATTCACGATTCGCAGGCAACCGCGGTCATCACGCAAGATGGATCTTATCGCCGCGGCGGAGAAGTGAAATTATTTCCCGCCGTCGAAGAAGCGCTGAAGTCCTGCCCAAGTGTGAAGCATGTGGTCGTTTACAAACGCACCGGCACACCAATCAACATGCAGCCAGGTCGGGATCACTGGTGGCACGAGCTCATGGCCAAGGCCAGCGACGACTGCCCCGCCGAACCGCTCGACGCCGAGCATCCTCTTTACATCCTTTACACGTCCGGCACTACCGGCAAACCCAAAGGCGTGGTGCACACGACCGGCGGATATTCCGTCGGCACCTACCTCACCACAAAATGGGTGTTCGATCTCAAAGATGAAGATACGTATTGGTGCACCGCCGACATCGGCTGGGTTACCGGGCACAGTTACATCGTCTACGGCCCGCTGCAAAATGGCGCCACCAGCCTGATGTATGAAGGCGCTCCGAATTTCCCCGAGCCGGATCGCTTCTGGTCGATCATCGAACGCCACGGCGTCAACGTTTTCTACACCGCGCCCACGGCGATTCGCACCTTCATCAAATGGGGAGACGAATGGCCGAACAAACACACCATGAAAAGCCTG
>JASHTD010000144.1 GCA_030040725.1 Candidatus Sulfotelmatobacter sp.
TCGGAGGCCCCTCGCTGCGCTCGGGATTTCGGCACGCGGCGCAGACGCCGCGTGATCGCCTCAAGTTCGAATCCATTCGGGCCTACCATCTGTCTCCGGAAGGATTTTTCAGACTAGAGGTCCTTCGCTGCTTTAATGCTGGGGCATCACTTCGTCGAGTAGACATTCCTTAGGACTCTTATCATCGCGCAGTCCGAGAAAGACCGGAGCGCGAAGCTTCGGGCCGCTCCCGCCGCTTGCACCTTCCGTCCACTCCGTATATTCGATTTCGGCGATGAGATCAGGCTTGATCCAGTTCACTTTGCGGAGGGCTTCCACTTCGCCGTAAAACGGCTTGGTTTTCGTCTCGCGTCTTTTCAGCAGCTTCCAAATTTCGTCCAGCGATTGTTGGGTGAAGCCGCTGCCTGCCTGCCCTACGTGAATCAAGCGGCCCTGGCTGTCATAAAGCCCGAGCACGATGGAGCCGAAATGCGCGCGGGATCCTTCGGGCTCGGTGTAGCCACCGATGACACACTCCACGCGGCGGCGAATTTTGATCTTGAGCCAATCACTCGAACGGCGCTCCTGGTAAGGGCATTCGCGTTTTTTGGCCACGATGCCTTCGAGTCCCTTGTCGCGCGCCAACTCGAATAAAGCCTTTCCTTTTTGCAAAGAGTGGTCGGAGTAGCGAAGCGCGTCTCCCGAAACGATGATCGACTTCAGCTTTTCCTTACGTTCTTCCAGCGGAACTTTTCGCCAGTCATAGCCATCGAGGTAGAGAAGATCGAAGGCGTAGTAGAGAACGGAAACGGCAGCGTTGATAGGACCACGCTTGCCTCCGGGACGAAAGCCGGTGCGTTGCTGCATGAGGCTGAAGGAGGGACGGCCTTGGTCGTCGAGGGCGACGACTTCGCCATCGAGGATTGCATTTTTGGCTTTGACGAATTGCGACAGGTCTTTGAGTTCGGGATAGCGGTGCGTGAGTTCGTTCTGGTTGCGAGAGACGAGTCTAACCTTGCCACCGTCAATGAAGGCGACGGCGCGGTAACCATCCCATTTGATTTCGAAGAGCCAGTCAGGGCCGTCGAATGGTTCTTCGATGGAAGTGGCGAGCATAGGATGAATGGACGTGGGCATGGGACGCTTGAAGGGTTGAGGCGAAGTTTTTGTAGATGAAGAGGTTCTCACCGCCGACAAAGCCGAGGCCGCCGAGGGGTTCGAGTTTCTGGGTTCTTTTTCTTGAGATACGCGGGTCGGCTGGTCTTGTGAATTGATTTCCGTGAGCAGCTCGGCTTTTTTGCCGTTAGATTTCTTGGCGGTCTGTGCGACCTCTGCCGCTAACTCTTTCGTTTTTTTTTAGCGGCCAATTTCTTGGCGGGTTTCTTTTCTGAGCCGTATTTGTCTGCTGACTGTTTTTCTTGGGCGCGCTTTTTATCCAGTTTCGCGACGGCTTCGGCCAGCCACGCGGCTTTCAGCTTTCCGCGTCCAGTTGCGGGACGGCTGGTCCACTCCTTCGATCCGGAATCGCCGGCGATATCGGCGAGGCTGCGCCTGGTCAGAACAGACTCATCATACTGGTCGATGTCGTAGCCTTCGACTGCGTACTCGTCATGCTTCTTAATTAACAGCCACTCGTTGCCTTTGCTCCCGGGACGGCGGCCTTTCATTTTTACGATGGCGAAATCGCCGTTTAATTTTTTTCCGTGCAGCCGAAATTTCAAATCGCCCTTGGCCAACATCGCGACGGCTTCAGCTTCGGTTCCGGGAACATATTTTCCTTCGACCGGAACCGGCGAGAGCGGCTGCCATGTGCCGAGGTCCCAAACCATTACCGTGCCAGCTCCGTAGTTGCCTTCGGGAATATTGCCCTCAAAATCGAAATAGGAAACTGGATGATCTTCCACCTGCATGGCCAGCCGCTTGTCGGCGGGATCGAGGGACGGACCTTTGGGAACGGCCCACGATTTGAGCACGCCTTCCATCTCCAGACGAAAGTCATAGTGGAGGCGCGTGGCGTCGTGTTTTTGCACCACGAACCGATGTGTCGATTTGGTCTCGACTTTGCCGGCTGGTTCTGGCGTTTCGTCAAAGCGCCGCTTTCGCTTGTATTCTTCCAGGGGCATTTATCAAGTTTATTTAACCACAGAGTCGCAGAGGCACGGAGAAAGAGAAGTAAATGGTGGCGTCACCGTGAGCCTGGCCGCCGTTCAGCGGAGCGAAAGATCCTCCGGTTCGACGTTCTGTGGTCAAGGAGATCCCTCGCGCGGCTGGTGAAAGCGCCGCGCTTCGGGATGACGCCGGTTCGGGATTGATGGAATCCATCGAGCCATGCTTTAAAATCCTCACAATGCAACGCGAATTTCCTGAAGTGCCGCTGATCGGGGTGGGCGCCATTATCGTTGAGGGCGAGCGGGTCGTATTGGTTAAGCGGGCGCATCCGCCGCTGCAAGCGCAATGGTCGATTCCCGGAGGCGTGCTCGAAATCGGTGAACTCGTGCGCGAAGCAGCGGTGCGCGAGGCTCGGGAGGAAACTGGACTTACGGTTGAGCCGCTTCAGCTTCTTGGGGTCTATGACCGGGTTTTGCGCGATTCCAAACAGCGCGTGCAATATCACTACGTTTTGATTGATTTTCTCTGCCAGCGGGTTGCGGGCGATCTTGCTGCGGCGAGCGATGCCGCCGAGGTGCGATGGTTTACGCAGGAAGAATTGCCGGAGCTCAATCTGGCTGAGGACACGGTCGACGTGATTCAGAAAGGTTTCGCAAAAGCGAGGGAGCGTTGCGGATGAAAAGGCGGTTGGGTAACAGCAGTTGGACTTTTGTTTTATGTGCGATTCCGGTTTTCGGCGTCGTGGGATTCGCGCAGAGTACCGTGAATTCCGGATTTCGATCGTTGCACGTGGATGCGAGCAAAGTGACCGGGACAATTCGATCGTTTCAGGGATTGAATGGGCCGCCGAGCCCGATCATGGCGGGACTTCCCACGCTGGTGAAGCAATACCGGGAGTTGCGCGTCAATCAGATTCGTACCCATGACGTGATGGGGCCGACGGAAATCGATTCACACTTCGAGCTGAAGGACCCGCTCCTCGCCTGGCTTATTCCCGACGACGCGCAGCGAGCAGGCGTGGTGAAGTCGGGTAATGCCAGCACTATTTTCCCCGACTGGAGCGCCGACCCGGAAAAATCCGAGAGTTACAACTTTGGCCCCAGCGATAAGGTAATTGCCGCGATCAAGGCGAGCGGGGCAGAAGTGTATTACCGGATCGGACGAAGCTGGGGCGCGCAGATCGATCCGCCGCCCGATTTCGATAAGTATGCGAATGTCGTCAAGCATATCGCCATGCATTACAACCAGGGGTGGGCCAACGGCTTCCACGACAACATCCGCTACTGGGAGTTCTGGAATGAGCCGGAGGCATTGTTCTGGGGTGGGACGCCGGAGCAGTTTTATGTGTTCTACGAGAAAACGGCGCGAGCGCTGAAGTCGGTGGATCCGGCGCTGAAAGTTGGCGGCGACGCGATCGCGTTTTCGTATAATCCCGGCCCGTACCGAGAAGGATTTCTGGATTACTGCGTAGAGCACAAGGTACCGCTCGATTTTTATTCGTGGCACACGTATGCGGACCGATCGGCGGATCCTTACGATGGGGTGCGGATCGCGAAGAACATTCGCGAGATTCTGGATGCGCGCGGGCTTACGAAAACCGGAAGCATTCTCTCGGAGTGGAATTTGACTCCTGACTTTACCGCGGCGGAACGAGACAGGCTAAGAGGTGTGGAGAACGCGGCATTCATCGGGGCGGCGCTGACTTATTTTCAGGATTCGGCTATCGATCACGCCGACTTTTATCGCGGCGACGCAGCCTGGATGGGATTGTTCGCGCTGGACGGCAGCTACTTCAAGACAGCTTATGCATTCAAGGCGATGGGAGAGATGCTCGACACGCCGCGACGGCTTGCGGTGGGAGGAACGGATACTTTCGGCTTTGCCGCGCTTGCGGGACGCTCTGCGGGCGGAGACACGATACAGATATTAATTAGCAATTACGTGATTCCCACGCAGTTGCACGCAATGGAGATGCCTCCAGGGGTCGCAAAGACGCTGCCGCCTACTCTCGACTTTTCAAAAATAAAATCGCTGCCGCAACGCACGGACATTGTTTATC
>JASHTD010000145.1 GCA_030040725.1 Candidatus Sulfotelmatobacter sp.
CGCAAACATAATCAGGAAGCTGATCGACTGGCAAACGAAGCGATGGATAAAGGCATGGGACGCCGGCCCTGAGCTGGTGTTTACTCCGCCAACGAAGTATGGTCATGCACAATCTTCCATCCCTCGGGAAATTTGCGGAAAATCAATGTGAACAAGCCATGGGGCGTCTTTCCATCGGACATGGTCAAATGCCACGCGCCGCGCACAAAAGCTGCATTCTCGCCGAGCAGCTCAATCCGCAGGTTCGAAAAATCGAGCTTGCCCATCTCATGCCCCGGACTGGCATACGCCGCGCGATAGCGGTCCATCGCCGCCTGCCAACCGTCACGCTCGGCTGCTCCGGAGAAAAATGTCAGCTCCGCAGAATTCCAATACCCGCTCATGAACGCCTCGAGATCGTGCCGGTTCCACGCTTCCTGCTGCGCGTGCAGCACACCCTCGATGTCGCCTTTCGAACCCTCGTTGCTATTGGCTGATGTTTGGCTGTTCAGTAACGTACAGCAGAAGAAGAGAAAATACCCGAGGAGAAATTTTGCCCGCATGAGCGCCTCGTCATGTGCGAATCAAGCGCACCAGTTTCGCACACAACGCTGCTAAAGAACGAAGGGATTTAATCGACGAAAATTCGGTGGACCGCAAGTTTACCTAAGCGCGTCCTTTTTTCGCCGCGACCGCCCGGCCGGCAACTTCCCACGGGCGCTTGGGACGATCTACGGCGGGCTTATCGCGGTCTTTGATGCGGTCGTATTGATACGCTTCGCTCACTGTTCCAAGTGATTCGTTGTAAAGGCTGGGCAACTTTAGAGCTTCCTTCAAGTCTTCGCTGAATGATTGCAGCGCTTTCAGTTGATCGGCCGTGGCCGGAATTTCGGCCTTCGAGGTCTTCAGGAATTGCTGGTAGCCGCGGTTGACCAGCTTCGAAATTTCGCTGCCGATCAGGTATCCGGGATAGGCGAAAATCTTCACGCTGTCGTCGGGATTCTTTTGAATCGCCGCCGACACATTGTATTTTCTCAGGAACACACGCCCGTTCGTGCCTGGCGCCTCGGTCACATCAAAACCGTGATCGCGCAGCCACGCCAGCGCTTCCTCATAACTCGGTGCTTCAATCGCTTTCGACATTCTTATTACGCTTTCGCCTTCCGTCCCTTAAAATTAGATGCGAGCGGTCCGCAAATTGTACGCGGCGATTTTTGCGGTGCATCCAGTTGCAAACCGCGTCATCTAAAGACACCATACTACATAGCGTGTTTCTTCCGCCTTTCATAATTACGTTAGTCACAGGTCAGCGGTTCAAAAACGATGCAAAGCTCCAGCAAATTGGCGGCAACCTTTCCCGTGGAAAACGCTCCGGAAGCGCTTGGTGCGCGCCCCGGGCAAAGTCTGCTCGATCGCATCGGCAACACTCCTTTGCTGCGTTTTGACCGGCTCGTGGCACAGCGGCCCGGCGTTACACTTTTGGGCAAGGCCGAGTGGTACAACCCCGGCGGCTCGGTAAAAGACCGTGCCGCCGCTAATATCATCTTGGAAGGCAGACACAGCGGCCGGTTCGCTCCCGGCAAGGTTTTGCTCGACGCCACCAGCGGCAACACCGGCATAGCCTATGCCATGCTCGGCGCGGCCGAGGGATTCCCGGTCACGCTCTGCATGCCAACCAATGTTTCCGTCGAGCGCAAGCGGATTCTCGCCGCCTACGGCGCCAACATTATTTACACCGACCCGGGCGAAGGCTCGGACGGCGCAATTCGCCTGGCGCGCGAACTTGCCGCCAAGCATCCCGATTTGTATTTCTACGCCGATCAGTATTCCAACGATTCCAATTGGCAGGCTCACTATTACGGCACCGCCAATGAAATCTGGCAACAAACGCAAGGCCGCATCACCCACTTCGTCGCCATGCTCGGCACCAGCGGCACGTTCATGGGAACCACGCGGCGGCTCAAAGAGTTGAATCCCGCGGTCCAATGCGTTTCGCTGCAGCCCGATTCGGCATTTCACGGCATCGAAGGCGCCAAGCACATGGCCAGCGCGATCGTGCCGAAAATTTACGATCCCGGCCTTGCCGATGCCAATCTTGAGATTGCCACCGAAGACGCGCACGCCATGGCCCGCCGCATCGCACAGGAATGCGGGGTCCTGCTGGGCATCTCCGCTGCCGCCGGCCTCGCCGGCTGCCTGCGGGTCGCCGAGCAGACGCAGATCAGAAAAGGCCGCGCGGCTGTTGTGGTCACCATTCTTTGCGATTCCGGCGACAAATATTTAAGCGAAAGATTCTGGACTGAAAAATAGTCGATTCACCACGGAGGGCGGAGAAAATCAGAAAGCTCCGAGCAGCTCAGGCGTCATTCCGAAGTCCCGCGTCTTCACCGGCGGGACGAGGAATCTCGCGTGGGCCCAAGACGTTGTCTTGAGATCACTCTTCCAATCGATGCGAGCGTGAAATTTCTGTCCGCGGTGATGAAATTTCTCGATGCTTAAAATAGCGACCAAAGACTACGAAGCCCTCCGCCGCCACGGCGAAGAAACCTACCCGCACGAGTGCTGCGGAGTGCTGCTCGGCCGCTTCGAAGATGACGGCAATCGCAGGGTCACATCGGTCACGCGCTGCGGCAACACCCGTACCGACTCCGCCCACAATCGTTACAACATCGATCCCCGCGAGCTGGTGCGCATTCAGCGCGAAGGCCGCGAACGCGGCGAAGACATTGTCGGCTTCTACCACTCTCACCCCGATCATCCGGCGCAGTGGTCGCCCACCGATTTCGCGGAGGCGCACTGGATCGGCTGCTCCTATGTGATTACCAGCGTGGAAAAAGGCAAGTCGGCCATCACGAACGCCTTCGAACTTGCCGGCTCGGATGAGAATGACAAAAAATTCTGCGATGAGCGTATACAAGTCGACTGACATTAGTCTGGAGCACGCCGATTAAAACCCGCTCCCCGCGCGCCTTCCGCTTGATTTTCACAGCGTCTAAGTAATCGCGGTACTTTTGGCGCTTTCCTCGTTTGCGCACGATAACTTCGAAAAGCCGCGTGCAATCGCGTCTTCCGCGAAAAAGCCGTGCCGTCACTGCACCAATTTTCGGCACCCGCTTGTGGACAGCCTGCACTCGCTTGAAAATACGCGATTTACAAACTGCGATTTTCCATTGACGAAAAAAGCGGACCCCGGTAAAAACATACTCGTTCTTTGACAGCTTCTAAAGTTTTTCCGGTTGGTGCGGCGTCCGGGACTCAAGCAAAGTCACCCTCGAGATGAAAATCTCAAGGGAGGGCGAGCAAGGGTCAATAGCTAAGCGCTGGTCGAGGAGAACAAGAAGAAACGTCGAAGGCAGGATAGAGTTCCGAGGCGTTGGGTAGGTTTTTCCGGTTGGCGGTAAGCCCGGAGCCCGAGCGACAGATCGCAACGCAGCGTCCTCACAAGGGATGCCGCATCGCAGGTCGAGCAAGGGTCTAACGCGAGCTACTGGCCGAGACGAATGGACCCAACATCACCTCGGAACTCTTAATTTTTG
>JASHTD010000146.1 GCA_030040725.1 Candidatus Sulfotelmatobacter sp.
TGCTTCTGTCGCCTTCTGTACATCCTCGGCGGTAAGCCCAGGTGCGACTTCTTCCAGCACCAGGCCGTCTTTCGTGACGCGGATGTATGCCATCTCGGTGACTATCGTGTCCACCACTCCCACGCCGGTGAGCGGTAGAGTGCACTTTTTCAGAATCTTCGGTGCCCCATCTTTTGTCGTATGCTCCATCGCAACCACCACGCGTCGTGCGCCCGCCACCAGATCCATCGCGCCGCCCATGCCTTTGACCATCTTGCCGGGAATCATCCAATTCGCGAGATTTCCCTTCTCATCCACCTCCATCGCGCCCAGCACGCTTAAATCGACATGCCCACCTCGAATCATGGCAAACGAGTCGGCGCTGGAAAAATACGACGTGCCCGCCATCTCGCTGACGGTCTCTTTGCCCGCATTGATCAGGTCGGCGTCCTCGGTTCCTTCGAGCGGATACGGACCAATTCCCAGCATCCCGTTCTCCGATTGAAGAATCACCTCCATGCCGGGCGGAACATGGTTCGCGATCAAAGTGGGCATGCCAATGCCCAGGTTCACATAAAACCCATCCCGTAATTCGCGCGCGATACGATTCACAATCCGGTTCCGCTTTTCAACGTCTTTGCCGGGTTTGTTCATAGTTTCAACTTGTCACCCTGAGCGCTGTCATCGTGAGCGAGGATTTTGCTTCGCGAAGCGAAGCAAAACCACAGTCGAAGGATCCCTATCACATCGTAGCGGCTGCTCATTTCTCACCGCCCTTACGCACTCGCTTTTCTTACCGTTCTCTTCTCAATCCTCCGCTCGTACAACTCGCCCTGAAAAATTCTTTTCACGTAGACCGAGGGCGTGTGAATCGCGTCTCCATCCAGTTCTCCCGCCTCCACCAGATGTTCGACCTCGGCAATCGTCACTTTCGCTGCCGTCGCCATCATAGGATTGAAATTTCGCGCCGTCTTGCGATAAACCAGATTGCCCATGCGGTCGCCCTTCCACGCTTTCACGAACGCGAAATCGGCCTTCAGCGCCCGCTCCATCACATAAGTGCGCCCATCGAACTCGCGCGTCTCTTTGCCTTCGGCAACAATGGTGCCGACGCCTGTGGGTGTGAAGAATGCCGGAATGCCCGCTCCTCCCGCGCGAATTCGCTCGGAAAACGTTCCCTGCGGCACAAGATCGAGCTGTACTTGCCCCGATAACACCATCGATTCCAGAAGTTTGTTTTCTCCAACGTAGGTTCCGATATGGCGGCGAATCTGCCCCGCGGCCAGTAAAAGTCCAATGCCCAATCCATCGACTCCGGCATTGTTGCTGATGGTCGTCAGATTCTTCGATCCCTTGCGCACCAGAGCGCGAATCAGATTTTCGGGATTTCCGCACAGGCCGAAGCCGCCGAACATGATCGAGGATCCATCGACCACATCCTGGATGGCTTCATCTGCATTGGCGACGACTTTGTTCATAGCGTCCGCATTCTAAACGAAATGCGATTCCCTCACACTTTGTCATCCTGAGCGCGCGTTGCGTTGCGAAACGCAAAGCAACGTGAAGTCGAAGGATCCCTATTACCCTCACAAAACATGCTCAAAAGACGATTCTCTCTCAGCCGTGATCACTCCTTGGCCTTCTTCAGCCCATGCGCCCGCTCAAATTCATCCGCCAATGCTCGTGTCGCCAGATTCTCGCGAATGTGCGCCAGCCGTTGCTCCACTCTCAACAGTGCGTCCTCAATATTTTTCTTATTGCTGATCGCAATATCCCGCCACATCGAATACGGACTCGAAGAAATCCGGGTCATCTCACGCAGCGCCCGGCCGCCTGCCGGAAGTAGCGGCGCTTCTTCGCCAAACTCTTCAACCAGAGCCGCAGCCAATGCCGTGGAGATCATCTGCGGCACGTGGCTGATCCAGGCGCACAGCCGGTCGTGATCTTCCGCCGGCAGCATCGCGATGCGAGCGCCGATCCGGTCAATCCATCCCGCGAACTCGGCAAAGATTCCTGCATTCATGCTCTGCGCAACGTTCTGATCAGGCAGCGGCGTCAAGAACCACACCGCATTCTGAAATAAATCGGAATCCGCGTAATCCACGCCGCAGTGCTCTTTCCCCGCCATCGGATGTCCGGCCAGATATCTTCTGCCCGCTTCTTTTCCAAACACCTTCATCGCTTGCTGCACAACCATCGCTTTTGTGCTGCCCACATCCGTCAGCAAAGTATTCGCCGGCAATGACGGGCCAAGGCGCCCGATCAGATCGACAATCGCCAACACTGGCGTGGCCAGCAGAACGACCTGACTGCCGCGCACTGCATCGGCCGGTTCGGCATACCCTTTATCGATCGCGCCGCACTGTTTCGCCCGCTGCAATGCGGACTCTCGGTCGCACCCCACAATCGTCCCGGCAAATTTTTTCTTGCGGAGTGCAAGCGCAAACGAGCCGCCGATCAGGCCTGTGCCGACGATCGTGATTTGGCGAATGGGCATAAAGAATTGAGTAATTGTGCGATTTAGGAATTGAGTAATTGTGCGATTTAGTAATTGAGTAATTTGAACATCGCATCCTCAAGGGCGGTTTAAAAGTGCTCAATTACAAAATTACTCAATTACCCGATCGATCTTCCCACTGCCGGCGCAATCATCCGCAATTCATCCATCAGTTTGGTGAATTGCTCCGGAAACAAGGACTGTGCCCCGTCGGACCACGCCTTGTCGGGGTCGCAATGCACTTCGATCAACAACGCGTCAGCACCCGCCGCAACCGAGGCCCGCGCCATCGGTGCAACCTTGTCGCGGCGCCCGGTACCGTGCGAAGGATCGGCGGTCATCGGAAGGTGAGAGAGCTTGTGAATAATTGGAATCGCCGAAATATCCATGGTGTTGCGCGTATAAGTTTCGAAGGTGCGGATGCCGCGCTCGCACAGGATCACTTCGTAATTTCCTCCGGCCATGATGTATTCCGCCGAAAGCAGAAGCTCTTCGAGCGTCGCCGCGATACCACGCTTCAACAACACCGGTTTTCGCACCTTGCCTAATTCACGCAGCAGGTTGAAATTTTGCATGTTGCGCGCGCCCACCTGCAGGATGTCGACGTAAGGAAGCATCATCGGAATCTGCGAAATCTCCATCACTTCGCTGATCACCAGAAGCTTGAATTTCTCACCCGCTTCTCGCAGCAGCTTCAGTGCGTCCTCACCGTGCCCCTGAAAAGAATAAGGAGAGCTTCGTGGTTTGAATGCCCCGCCGCGCAGCACTTTCGCTCCCGCCTTCGACACCGCATCTGCCGTCGCGAACAGCTGCTCGCGCGATTCCACCGAGCACGGCCCAGCCATCACCACCACTTCGCTTCCTCCGATGCTGACCTCATTCGCGAGTTTGACAACTGTTCCTTCCGGACGAAATCCCTTGCCCGCAAGCTTGTAGGGTGAACTGATGCGATGAACTTCCTGCACTCCCGGCAGCAATTCGAGGTTGCGGATATCGAAATCGATCACCGCTCCCACCGCTCCCAGCACGGTTTGCCGCGCGCCCGTGGAACGATGAACTTCAAATCCCATCTTCACCAGATGATCAATCACCTGCTGAATCTGCTTCTCATCCGCCACATCCTGCATTGCCACAATCATGGGAAACCTTCAGCCCAGAGCTCTCAGTTCATGCTATCGAATAATTCGGTGAAGTTGCATTTCAAGAGTCAGGCTAGTCATTCACTTCGGAATCAAGCTCGGTCGCGGCTTGCGTGCTTTCCTGTGCTGCCGCAATCCCTTCCTTCTGAATATTGCGCATTACGTCCATAATCCGTTCGAAAATCCGCACCAGATCTTTTCCCGGCAGCGGCCCCTGGTTGAGCCGCTCCACATTTTCAAACACAATCCGCTCGCGATCCGGTTCATAGATCGGCAAGCTCGTATGCCGCTTCAGGCGTCCAATCTCGACGGCTGCCCGCGCCCGCTCGCTCAGCAACTCGACCAGCCGCCGGTCAAGCTCATCAATTTTCTTTCGCCAGTCTGCGATATCCATTTACGCCTTCTGAAGCTGCCGCGCGCAAAGCCTCTGCACAAATTGTGCAACTGCTTCCGCCTCATGTCCTCGGTTGTGCTCAATCGTCTCCACGATCGCACTGCCGACCACTACTGCGTCGGCAAACTCTCCAGCCTCGGCAAACTGCTCCGCCGTGGAAATCCCGAATCCCACCGCGATCGGCAAGTTGGTAACGCGCCGCAAGCGCCGGACTAATTGTTTCGCATCGTCGGCCAGGTTTTGCCGCGCGCCGGTAACTCCGGTGCGGGAAACAGCGTAAACGAATCCTTGTGACGCTTCCGCAATGCGCTTCAACCGCGCGTCAGGACTTGTGGGCGCGGCCAGAAAGATCGGCGCCAGCTCGTGCGCTCGCATCGTCCTCAGGTATTCGTCCGCTTCTTCCACCGGCAAATCTGTCACCAGAGCTCCATCCACGCCCGCATGCCGCGTAACCTTGCAGAATTTTTCCATGCCCATCTGCAAAATCGGATTCAGATACGAAAACACGATCAACCCCGCCGATTGCGAGTGCTGCCGTACTTCGGCGGCAAGCATTAAGACCTGCGACAGGCAAGTTCCGCATTTCAGTGCTCTCTCGCTCGCCCGCTGAATCACCGGACCATCCGCCACCGGATCGCTGAACGGCACTCCCAGTTCGATTACGTCCGCACCCGCGCCGATCGCCGCAAGAACGACCTCGCGCGTCGTCGCCAGGTCGGGGTCGCCGCAGGTTACATACGCAACGAGGCCCGGCTTGTTGTAGAAAGCTAAAGGCATGCTCAGATTTCCGATTGTCGATTTTCGATTGCCGACTGAAGGGCCAGACACATCGCCAATCGGAAATTTAAAATTGCAAATCGCTTAGTCAATCTTTAGCTTCTCCCGCAAAATTCCAATATCCTTATCGCCCCGGCCGGAAATATTCACGATCACAACATCCGATTTTTTCATTTTCGGGACACGCTTCATCAGCTCGGCTACCGCATGAGCCGATTCCAGCGCAGGAATAATGCCCTCTGTGCGCGCAAGCACAGTTGTCGCCTCCAGCGCCTCGTCATCCGACGCGGGAACATACTCCGCCCGCCCCGAATCTCGCAAGCTCGCGTGCTCCGGCCCGATCGATGGATAATCGAGGCCGGCAGAAACCGAGTGCGTATTGGCGATTTGTCCAACCGCATCCTGCAGCACATACGAGTAAGTTCCCTGCAAAACTCCCGGCGAACCTCCGCGAAAACGCGCCGCGTGCTCGCCCAAGTTTTCGCCACGTCCCCCTGCTTCAACTCCAATCAGGCGAACTTTCTTGTCCTTAATAAATTCATAAAAAATTCCGATCGCATTCGATCCGCCCCCAACGCATGCAATCACTGCCGTTGGAAGTTTCCCTTCGGCTTTCAGAATCTGTTTCCTCGCCTCGCGACCAATCACTCGATGAAAGTCCCTCACCATCGTGGGATAAGGATGCGCTCCCAGAACGCTGCCCAACAAGTAATGCGTCGTCCGCACATTCGTCACCCAGTCGCGCATGGCTTCATTGATCGCATCTTTCAAAGTCCGCGAACCGGAGTCGACGCCGCACACCTCGGCTCCGAGCAACTTCATGCGGAACACATTCAACTCTTGCCGCCGCATGTCCTCGGTGCCCATGTACACCACGCATTCAAAGCCGAACAGGGCACACACCGTAGCCGTAGCCACGCCGTGCTGCCCCGCGCCGGTTTCGGCAATTACGCGGCGCTTGCCCATCCGCTCCACCAGCAAAGCCTG
>JASHTD010000147.1 GCA_030040725.1 Candidatus Sulfotelmatobacter sp.
ATTTAACGAATTTGTATTTGACATGGGAACGCTGTTTTTTGACCTCACGATCCGGCACTTTGCCAGTGGTCTCGTAGTTCATGGTTGAACTCGCGCCAGCGTTCCTCAGGAAAGAAGATTCTGGCATCTTTGAATTCAACGCGCCGGCGTGTGCCGGGGATATTGTCCGCCAGCCAGTGTGACCATTTCACGTCGAAATACACGTCATTGGTCCCCCAGGCGATTAGTGTCGGGGCTTTCAGGGTCTTGAGTCGATCTTCAATAGCAAGTGTGTGCTGGTTGTCGAAGGCCGCCAGAAAGCGTTGGAGATCCTGTGTTCGTTGCTGCGACTTAACGAACGGCCGAAGATATACTTCGATATCTTCATCGCTCAACCGTCCGGGATCCTCATAGGCAGGTCCTAAAGCATTCGGTGAACGATAAACGCTCTTGTCGGAGAGCATCGCTTCGAGCGTCCGGCGCAATCCGCCATTGGCCGCCATCACGAGAAACGGCTGGAAGGCCTCCGGTGGCCAGTTGTCGTGGGTGTCGCAGTTGGTAAGTGTGAGACTGCGGATGCGCTCCGGGTAGAAAGCGGCAAAGATCTGGCATATGCCTCCGCCGCTATCATTGCCAACGAGATCGATCTTATCGATCTTTAGCGCATCAAGAAATTCCTTGATCATCCGGGCGTTGGCAGTCACGGATACGTCCTGATCCGGAGCGATTTCGGTATCGCCATGGGCAAGCAGATCCAACGCGATACAGCGTCGAACATCCGCTAACTCCGCCAATTGATGACGCCAAAGGTGGCTGTTCAGGAGCACGCCATGGACAAACAATGCTACCGGACCCTGACCGCGTTCCATGTAGCTGATGCGGCCTGATGTAGTCTTGAGCTGTTTGCGCTCTGCCGGCTGGTTTCGTTCCATGGTTTAACCTCTCTTCCCGGTTGTGGAAGCATTCGCTTCCTTCAATTTCTGTGCGCAATCCTCACAGCAAACCTCGACTGTCCTTCCGCCGATGTTGACCTGAACCGCGCCCGCGTCCAGCTTGCAGTCGCAGGCTGCGCAAGTTTTTTCCGCCATGATTTTTCTCCTGTCCCGAACTTTCGGGTGACACAAGGAGACCATGCGCACGGGAATGAGCGCTGTCAGAATCTTTAGCAATTTGCTGAGGTGAGTTACTTATGCAGAGCAGAATGCTTGAACCCGGAAGGCGAATAGCCATAAAGCTGGCGGAAGGCAGCGCTGAAGTGGCTATGGCTGGAGAAGCCGAGATCGAGCGCCAGAGTCGTCAGATCGTCGTAGCGTGCAAGGAGATGCAATGCGCGCGCCAGCCGGAGGCGCAACTGGTAGTGATAGAGAGGCAATCCTTCTACTTGCTGGAAAACCTGCGTGAGATAAACCGGAGAAACGCGCAATTCGCCGGCGATCTCAGCCAAAGTCCAGCGCCGCATGAGATCGCTCGACAGCACGAGCTTGGCTCGATCTACCAGTTTCTGGCGACCAACCGTAGAGCCCGGCGCATGCGCGCCGCGCGGCCCGAGAGTTCGTCGCACCAAAGTCAATGCCAGAACCTCAGCTTCCAGGGGTTCTGCAACGTTCTGGTGCAGGCTGTGGCGCAGGAGCGCCACGAGGGCTTGCGCACGGGCGTCGATGCGCAAACGCCGCCGACGGAATGCAGTTCCGGAACTTGGACGCAGAATGTCGGGCGGCGCCAACTCGTGCAGCTGGGATTCCTCGATAACCAGCGTCAGACTGCCATCGCCGCCGGCGACGGGATGGCTGACCCGATAGCCCTCATGGGCATTGAAAAAGAGTACCTGGTTGGCTTCCGCCACGGCCTGATCATGTCCAACATGGTGCACATACACACCGCGATAGGGAAATATAAGCTGGGTCGTAGTCGTGCATTCTTCGGGGCTCATTGAGCGGCAGCTGCCCTGACATTTCGTATCGCGGATTGTGACGGTCGGGGATCTGAGCAGTGAGTGCACCTTGAATTCCGGCACGCCACGAAGATTGCGTTCTTCAATCATGAGCTCGAGGGTTTGATGCCGGCACGCCTCCATCGGGCTCTGCCAGTGGACGAAGTGCGCAGTCGAGGATTCCTGCCAGCGGCCGAGGGCTGATGGCGAGAATCCACATAGTGAAAACGCCGTTCGGGATGACGCCGTCGCCACAACTGGGCGTCCCCCGCGTGAATTCATCGCTTCTAGGAAAGTCGGATGATTGGCCTTAAGACCCCGGTTTACGGCACGATCGCAAAAATGGTTCCGTTCGTAGGCGTCTCATAGTCGGCGATGCCAGTGGTCGTGCCGTAAAGAACTCCGTTGCGGAGGATCACGCTGCCGTAGGGAGTTCCGCCATCGCTGCCGCCGCCGAAGGCGTGCAGCGTGGTTTCCGTCCACGAGCCGCCGTTCGCCGGTGGCGTCAACTCGAAGACGGTCCCGCATGCGGTTCCGGAGATGCCTTTGATATTTGTGCAGCTCTACCGCGTCCGCCGCCATAGGGTGCGGTGCCGTAGAGATTGCCTCGCCCGTCGATGATCAGGCCCGATCGCCCCGGATAGGCGCCGTCTCTACCGCCAGTAAAGCTGTAGATCGCCGAAAACGTCCATGCGCCTCCCCCGGAGGATGGGCTCAGGCTGAAGACTTCGCCGCAGCTCGGAAAGGCATATTCCGCCTGGTTGTCGCAGGCGCCGTTTCCGCCCAATTGCACGGTTCCATAGAGATTCCCGGCTTTATCGAATACGATGCCCGGGCCGGGATAGGCTGCGCCGTCGCCGATGTTATTAAAGTTAGCCAGCAGGGTTTCGGTCCAGGCTGCACCTTTCACCGAGGGCGGCGTCAACTGGAAGACCGTGCCTCCGCACGATGGGTCGGAGCAACTGCCGCCGCTGTTGGTGGTGCCGTAAAGGTGGCCCTTGCCGTCCGGGACCAGAGTGCCCATCGGACCCTGTCCATCCTCAAAGCTTCCGCCATTTCCATTGAACGCATAGAGAATGGACTCGGTCCAGGCGCTGCCTCCGGCGGCAGGCGGGCTTAGCTCAAAGACCGATCCGCAACCGGCGCCATAGCCGTCACAGTATCCGCCTCCACCCAGAAAAGTGGTGCCATAAAGATTTCCTTTGGCGTCGCGAATCAACCCACCCCACGGCTCTGCGCCATCGCTGACTCCCTGAAAAACGTGCAGGATCGATTCCGTCCAAGCGCCTCCCTGGGAAGATGGAGGTGACAGCTGGAACACCGTTCCGCACCCCGGATAGTAGCCCGAGATGCCGGTGCTGCAGTTCGTGCTGCCCCCGCCATAAAGCGTGGTGCCGTAGAGATTGCCCGCGGAGTCGACGGTCAGCGCTCCCATGGGAGAAGATCCGTCGCTGCCCCCTTGAAAGCTGTAAAGCACTTTCTCCGTCCAGGCGCCGCCGGCGGCGGGCGGAATGAGTTCGAAAACGGTGCCACAGGCCACAATCTCGTCAAATGCGATCTCGCAGCTGACAGACGTCCCGCCGGCAGGAGTGGTGCCGAAGAAGTGGCCGGACTTGTCCGCGACCAGATTCGAACTGGGATTGGCGCCATCGGGAGTGCCCTGGAAATTGTAGAGCACTTTCTCCCGGGCTTCGCCAGCGAAAGCGGCCGCGGCGAATATGCAGGACAGGGCGAAGGAGAAGAGGAAAAGGTAAAGCGGAGTTGAAAACGGATTTGCGAGACGCGTGGAATTTTGTGTTGAGGCATGGTGCGTCATGGCGAGGTGCTCCTTTGAATTCGAATGCGGCGTGATACTGGACGAATGGCAGGGGTACACTCCCGCTGCACAGGGGAGGTGGAAGCATACTATGCAAGGCTGTGCAGATGCAAAACGAGTGGGGTAGCGGTAGTGTCCTAACACTGTTAGGACACTACCTGGGTAGCGTTCAAAGCTGCGGCAGTGATTGCTATACTCGCAGGCACGATGCACAAAGCCGCCGAGCTTTCCCTCTTTCTCGTCCTCTTTTCTGCGTGTGCGCTGGCACAGCAGCATCCGCGTGACAAAGAAATTCACGATGCGGATACGCTGGCGTGGTGGCACACCACGGAGGCGTTGTCGGGCGACGATATGGAAGGGCGCGATACCGGCTCGGCTGCGTACCAGCGTGCGGCGGAGTATGTGGCGGGACGCTTTCGCGCTGCCGGTTTGCAGCCGGCGGGCGATGGCGGGACATATTATCAGCCGGTTGCGATGCATGAAGTGGCAGTTGCGGGGGATGGGACGAGCTTCACGGTGGTGCGAACAGGCGGCGCGAAGTTACCGCTGGAGTTTCTGCAGCAGATTACGATTTCACCCGCGGCGAATATGCCCGTAGAAGCCGAGGCGCCACTTACGTTTCGGGGGTATTGCGGCAAGGAGGCGATGGAGGAGATCGCGGGGAAGATTGTGGTGTGCTTCGACTCACACGGCAAGGGAATGCCTACGCCGGCGGAACGCGCTGCAAGCGCCCGAGCAGGCGATGCGGTGGGCATTGTGGGGGTGGATGATCCCTACTTCACGATGGAGCCGCCGCGCTGGCCGGTGGCGTATGCACGGACGGTGGCACTGGATAGTGTTGAGCGCAGCGCGGGCAAGCCATTGCTGGTGATGCGGTTAGGATCGGATGAATTGGCGGGGGTGATTGAGGGTTCGGGGAAGGATGCGGCGGCGATTCTGGCGGCAGGGGGCCGCAGAGAGGTGCTCGCATCGTTTGAGATTCCGGCGAAGATGCGCGTGCGGGTGCATGTAACACAGCGAGCGTACAGCTCAGCGAATGTGCTGGCGATGCTCCCGGGCAGCGATGCGCAGTTAAAGGATCAGTTTGTCGTGATTGCGGCGCACCTGGATGGGTATGGGTATGGAACGCCGGTGGCGGGCGACAATTTATATAACGGCACGCTGGACGATGCGGCGTATGTGGCGTTGCTGATTCAGTTTGCGGAGGACCTGAAGCGGGATCACAAGACGCTGAAGCGGTCAGTGCTGTTCTGCGCGTTTACGGGCGAGGAAAAGGGACTACTGGGGTCGAATTATTTTGTGGATCATCCGACTGTACCGGCAGCGAAGCTGGTGGCGGATATCAACCTGGACCAGTTGCGGCCGCTGTTTCCGCTGAAGCTGCTGACGGCGCTGGCGATCGACGACACAACGCTGGGAGATATGGCGCGGGCGGTGGGCAGCGGCATGGGCATCACGCTGCGAGCGGATCAGGAACCGGAGCGCGCGCTGCTGCGGCGGGCGGACCATTATCCGTTTCTGCGGATTGGGGTGCCGGCGATTGGTTTTATCTTTGGCTACGATCCCGGAACCGATGCGGAGCGGCGGTATCGCGAGTGGTACAAGGTGCGGTATCACCGGCCGCAGGACGATCTGACGCAGCCGGTGGATTTTGATGCGGCGGCGAAGTTCGACCAGTTTTTTTACAAACTGACGGAGACGGTGGCGGATTCGCCCGAGCGGCTGGCGTTCAAGCCAGGGAGCAGCTTTGCGCCGAAAGCGCAGCCATGATACTCCGGCCGGGGTTCGTACGCTGTGAGAGCGCAGCTAAAACTATCGTGTTATTGGCGTTACGGGTACTGGTTACCAACGTTTATTGCCCCGGTGTAGGACCGACCATATAATTTTTCAGAGCTATTTTCAGCAACATCGCTTTTCGTAACGTCACTTCCGTCCAGCAAGCCATTCGTGGGGTCAGGGAAGAGAGCATGTTTGAGGCTACCGGCACTCAATTGACGCGCCCAAGCCAGGAATTAACCATCTTTCACGATGTGGCGAAAGCGCTCACGTCGTCGCTGGACCTCGACTCCATTCTGCAGACCATCATGGAAAAGATGGCGGAATATTTCCGCCCGGATACGTGGTCTCTGCTGATGGTGGATGAGCAGCGCGACGAACTGTACTTCGCCATTGCGGTGGGCGACGCTGCGGAAGCCCTGAAGAATGTGCGGCTGAAAGTGGGCGAGGGAATTGCCGGGTGGGTTGCGAAGCACGGGGAACAGGTGATTTCCGATAACGTGCAGGGCGATCCGCGATTCGCCAAGCACGTGGATGACATTACGCAGTGGCAGACAAAGTCGGTAATCTGCATTCCGCTGCGCTCGAGATTGCGCGTGCTGGGCGTGATCCAGCTGGTGAACGTGGATATGGCGCAGTTCAACGAGCCGGAACTTTTCTTCCTGCAATCGGTTTGCGATTACGCCGCAATTGCGATCGAGAATGCGAAGTGGGTCGAGAAGATTCAAGAGTTAACCATCACCGACGATTGCACGGGGCTCTACAACGCACGGCACTTGTACAAGACGCTGGACACGGAGGTTTACCGCTCGTCGCGGTTCGGGTATGAGTTCAGCGTGCTGTTCATCGATTTGGATCATTTCAAAGCCGTGAACGATACTTACGGGCATCTGATCGGGAGCAAGCTGCTGGCGGAGATCGGATATCTGGTGAAGGCGCAACTACGGTTGATCGACTTCGCTTTTCGCTATGGTGGAGATGAGTTTGTAGTATTGCTGCCGCAGACCGGAAAAGATCAGGCGCTGGTGGTGGCGAAGCGCTTACGCGACGGCTTGCGGGCCAGCAAGTTCTGCCACGATGAGGGATTGAATCTGAATGTCAGGGCTTCGATCGGGCTGGCGACTTATCCGCACGATGCGCGCGACGCGCACGACATTATTCGGCAGGCCGACGAGATGATGTATCTGGTGAAGAACACGACGCGTGACAACATCGGAATTGCGCAACGCGGAGTGATGAAATAGCGCCGATTGTCTCCGCGGATCCGAAATCTACGCGCTGGTTTTCTGCGGCGGTGGCGTTTTCTAAGGAGTCAGCTTGAATACCGTCCCGAAATTTGCATTGCCACCGGCTTGAGTCGTCCCGTAAAGATTGCCACTTTTGTCGCGCAGCAATCCCGACGGTTCGATTCCATCGCTTCTTGTGAAGGCGTGCAGTGAAGTCTCTTGCCCTTGTGCGCTAAGCTCAAACACGTTTCCCAGTCCATCTCCACCCTGTGACGTCGTCCCGTAAAGATTTCCGGCGCTATCAATGATCGGTCCGTAGCTGGGACTGTCTCCATCACTGCCGCCAGCAAATGCGTAAAGCACGGACTCAGTCCAGGGGCCAGACGAATCCGGAGGACGCAATTGAAACACTGTGCCAAAGCCGGGTTGATTCAATCCGCCGCCTAGAGTTGCGCCGTAGAGCCTGCCGGAATCGTCAAACACCAGGCCATCGCAGGGGAATGCTCCATCGTCACGGCTGCCCCCGCCTCCCTGAAAGCTATAAACCACAGAGCCGGTCCACGGCGCGCCGTCTGTCACGGGCGGGTGCAAGGTAAAGATCATGCCGAAGCCAAACTGACCCCAACCTGCCGAAGTATAAAGATTACCGGCCTGGTCGAAGACCGGCGTTCCATAGCCCCAGTCGGGCGGTTGGAAGCGGTAAAGAATATGCTCGGTCCAGGGCGCGCCTGCAGTGGACGGAGGCGAAAGCCGGTAGATGCCGCCATAGCAGTAGGTCCCAGTCTCATCGGTTTCGCAGTACCCGCCGCCGTAGGCGCTTCCGAAGAGATTTCCATCCTTCACCACCAGACCGGTGGGTGTGGCGAGGTCGCCGTTTCCATTGCCGCTCGGTACGCCCCTGAAGCTATACAGCAAAGTCTTAGTCCATGCTGCGCCCGGCGCTGCCGGCGGTTGTAATTCAAATACCGTCCCGCAACCGGCCGGGCAACTCGCTAGACCTCCCGCGGAGGTCGTTCCGTAAAGGTTTCCAGCGCTATCTGCCGTCACGGCCTCTTGCGGGACGGCGCCGTCGTCGCCCCCCTGAAAGCGATAAATTACAGTCTCAGTCCAAGCGCCACCGGCAGCCGCAGGAGGAGTCAATTCAAACACCGTTCCACAGCCGTGTGAGTTAACGCCCGGACACAATGCGGTAATCCCACCGAGCGACGTTGTACCGTAGAGGCGGCCGTGCACGTCGATCAATCCCGCATACGGAGCCGCTCCATCCGAGCCGCCGGTAAAGTTGTGAAGAACTTCAAAGGTCTGCCCGTAGGCTGCGGACGCGGCAAGCAGGAAGATCATGAGGCCGAATTCAAATCCCCGCGCGTGGAAGCGATATTGCTGCGTGCGTCGTTCCGATGCAATCGGGATGGTTGGGGTTTTCATGGGAGCACTCCTTCGATCGGGACATCGGCGCGAGCAGGGAGGCGCCTGGCAGATGCCCGCAGTTTCAGCCATGCGAAAGCGGTTGTCAAGCGGAGCGCGGATTGGGCGCGTCTTGGAAACCAGGGGTGAATCAGAATTTCACAGCCACCGGTTCGCGATCGGGAGCGGCAGCCTCGAAGAACTGGCGCTGCTGGAATCCAAACATGCCAGCCAGAACGTTGGTGGGAAATACCTGAATTCTGGTATCGAAATCGCGGACCACGGCGTTGTAGTAGCGGCGCGAATTTTGAATGGCATCTTCGATCTGGCTGAGCGACCCCTGCAACTGGGTGAATTCTTCCGACGCTTTCAGCTCGGGATAACTCTCGGCAACGGCAAATAAACTCTTGAGGGCGCCGGTGAGCTGGTTCTCGGCGACGGCTTTCGCTTCCGGAGTGGTTGCCTGCATGGCTTGCGAGCGATATTTGGCGACGTCTTCGAAAGTTCCCTTTTCGTGCGCCGCATAACCTTTGACGGTTTCAACCAGATTGGGGATGAGATCATGCCGGCGCTTCAGCTGCACATCAATATCGGACCAAGCGGAATCGCAACGCACGCGGAGCTGTACCAGTCCGTTGTACATCCCGATGAGGACGACGACGGCGAGCACAACGATTACGAGAAGAATAATGCCGACCATGAGGCTCTCCTAATCTGTTGGCCGAAGCCGAGAGTGGAGTCAATGGGAAGTTAGCACAGTGGAAAGGCGGGCGCAAACGAACCGGCGTGAAGGCAGTGGTTCAGTTTGAAGATTGGGGAGCTTCCGGAATCATCGTGAGCGAAGCCGCCTTTCAGGCGGAGCGGAGCGATCTCCATACCCATCGGTCATTGGAGTGGGAGATTCCTCGCCCCGCTGGTGAAGGCGCGGGGCTTCGGAATGACGCCGGAAACCAATGGCAAACTTCAAACTGACCACTACGCGCCTACCAGGACACCCTCGGTGAATCATGACAATCGTTTTGCAAACTGCTAACGAACAAATGACCCCGACGTGACGCGTCCGTGACAAACGCTCGGAGAGCGTCACGTAAGCTCGGCCCATCTCGAGCGAAATCACCCCTGCGAACTGAATAAGTGAATCGGCCGTGAAAGCAACGGCTGCGCCGGGGCGGATCCCTGCCCGCTCGAACGTAGTTGAAAAACAAACCCAGGAGAAAAATATGACCAAAACCATTGTCAGTTTGGCAGTCGCGCTGACCCTGAGCGCCTTGAGCGCCAGCGCCTTTCTTACTCATGTCAGTGACGCTCACGCCAGTGATGGCCTGAATTTCACCAATAGCTCGGAAGCGCGTTTCGCAGAAGACGGAGCGTTCCGCGATGGTCTGTATCTGGGCAAGCTCGCGGCCCAGAGCCGGCGCGTACAACGCCCGGCAATCGGCCGGTGGTCGAGCGATCAGGATCGAGCAAGTTTCGCGACGGGCTACCGGCTCGGGTACGAGCAAAACAAGATTCTCACGGGCGCGAACGCGGCGGCGCAGTTTTGAATGAGCCTGGCAAATCGCGAGATTGAACAGTCGTTGATTGAACACTCGTTGATTGAACAACCATTAATTGAACAAGCATTGTCACGGGAAATTTAAATCTTCCGATTGGAGAGTTGTCATGCATTCGAAGAAGTTGCTTTTCGTCTTTGCTTTTGCCTTTGCGGCCTGGGGTGGGATTCCTGATACAGCCAAGGCGGGCGGTTCTTCACCAACCCCCAGCGCGATCGGCGCAGCCACCGTAAAGGGGGTGGTCAAATTCGAAGGTACAGCGCCCAAGCCAAAGGCCATTAACATGTCTGCCGATCCCATCTGCGCGCGGCAACATTCCGCGTCTGCATTCGCTCAGGAAGTTGTGACGGATGGGAAAGGCGATTTGCAGAATGTGATTGTCTACGTTGCGGACGGCTTGGGCGACCGAACGTTTGACCCGCCTGCGCAGCCGGTTACGGTTGAACAGAAAGGCTGTATGTACCAGCCGCACGTGCTGGCGGTGCGCGCGAACCAGCCTCTGCACGTGGTGAATGAGGATGCTACGTCGCACAACATTCATCCCACGCCGGCGAACAATCGGGAATGGAACAAGGCCGAGCCGCCGGGAACAAGCCTCGACGAGGCGTTTGCCCGCGAAGAGATCGCGATTCCGATCAAGTGCAATCTGCATCCGTGGATGCACGGCTACATTGCGGTCTTCAAACATCCTTATTTTGCCGTCACCGGCAAAGACGGCAGCTTCGATCTGAGCGGGCTGCCGCCCGGTACTTATACGATCAAAGCGTGGCACGAGAAGTTTGGGACGTCGACGCAAACGATTACGGTTGGTGGAAGCGAGACAAAGGAGATTGATTTCGTATTCAAATCGATGTGATTTCAAACGGCACCGAACGAGTGGCTGCGGCGGCATCGGAATGGCAATCCAGACTGAGCGTCGGCGGCTCCTGCTAGACTGAAATCTGGAGGGTTTTCGGTTTGCAGGCTGTCTACATTCTTTCAGCGGTGCGGACGCCGATCGGAAAATTTGGCGGATCGCTGGCTTCGCTGACGACGGCCGACATCGGGGTGGTTGCAGCGAAGGCAGCGATGGAGCGCGCGGGAATTCAGCCGGAGCAAGTGGAAGAAACGATTTTCGGGAACGCGCGGCAGGCGGGCGGAGGACCGAATCTGGCGCGGCAGATTTCGGTTCGCAGCGGCGTGTCACAGGAAGTTCCGGCATTCACGGTGAACAAGGCGTGCGCCTCGGGGATGAAGTCGATTGCGCTGGCGTACCAGGCGATTTTGCTGGGCGACGCGAGTTGCATTCTTGCGGGCGGGACGGAATCGATGTCGCGGCTGCCTTATTACCTGGAAGCGCGATGGGGATTTCGCCTGGGCAATCAGGAACTAGTGGACGGCATGTATCGCGATGGATTTTTTTGTCCTCTGGCGAAGATGGTGATGGGAGAAACGGCTGAGGTTCTGGCGGACGAATACAAGATTTCACGCGAGGAGCAGGATGAGTTCGCACTGATGTCGCAAAAGCGCGCGGCGCGGGCGATTGCGGCAGGAAGATTCAACGATGAGATTGTCCCGGTGACGATCGAGGGGAAAAAAGGAGCGACGGTATTCAGCAAGGATGAGCATCCGTTTGCTGACGCAAGTATGGAGAAGCTGAGCAAGCTGGCTCCGGTATTTTCGAGAAGCGGAACGATCACGGCCGGAAATTCTTCCGGGATTACCGATGGAGCGGCGGCAGTGGTGGTGGCGAGCGAGCATTTCGTAAAGAAGAATAATTTAAAGCCGCTGGCGCGGATTGCGGCAGTGACTTCCGCGGGAGTCGATCCGCGGACGATGGGAATTGGGCCGGTTCCAGCGTTGCGTAAGCTGGATGAAAAATATGATCTGGGGCTCGAAGATTTTGGACTGATTGAACTAAACGAAGCTTTCGCGGCGCAGGTGCTGGCCTGCGACCGCGAATTGAACTTCAACCGCGACAAACTCAATGTGAACGGAGGAGCGATCGCGCTGGGGCATCCGATCGGATGCACGGGGACGCGAATCGTGGTCACGCTGCTGCACGAGATGATGAAACGCAATACGAAGAGGGGCGTGGCGACGCTATGCGTGAGCGGCGGGATGGGGATGGCGATGGCGCTGGAGAATGCGGTGTGACGGGTGAACCGTCGTTTCGGCTCGCTAAAGAGCCCGATGCCGATGTTCTGTTGGAATTCATGCATCGCTACTACGCATATGACGGCCATGTTTTCGACCGCAGCAAGGCGAGTGCCGCTTTGATCGGACTTCTGCGGGATCCCAATTTCGGCCGAGCGTGGCTGATTCTCGATCGCGAAATGGCCGCAGGATACATCGTCATCTGTTTTGGCTATAGCCTGGAGTGGTTAGGGCGCGATGCATTTATCGACGAGTTTTATCTGGCCGAGGAATACCGCGGCCGCGGCTGGGGGCGAAAGGCGATGGAGTTCGCGGAGGATGCCGCGCGCGAACTCGGCATTACTACACTTCACCTGGAAGTAGTGAACCAGAACGCCGCGGCGCTGAAAATTTACTCGAAGCTGGGCTTTAAATCCCATACGAGCACTTTCCTGTCGAAATGGATCGCTCGGGACCTCTCTAAGCCCAGTTAAGCGCTCTCCGCGTTGACGCTCGAAAAACGCGGCCACTATACTTTATTCAGCTTTACTGTTACTCGACTTTCCGGCGCTGGAGCCCGAATGCCTCTTTCCGCGGTAATTGTTGACGATGAGCAACTCGCCCGCGACGAACTTGCCTATCTTCTGAAGAACACCGGTGACATCAATGTTGTAGCGCAGGGAAAAAATGGACTGGAAGCTGTGAACCTGGTGAAGGAGCACAATCCTGACCTGGTTTTCCTCGACGTGCAGATGCCGGGGCTGGACGGATTCGGGGTGATCAAACGCCTGCTCGACAAGAAAGTCAGGATGCCGAAAATTGTGTTCGCGACGGCATTTGATCAGTATGCAGTGAAGGCGTTCGAGGTGAATGCGGTCGATTATCTGCTGAAGCCGTTCGACAAGAAGCGAGTCTCGCAGGCGGTGCAGAAGGCACGCACGCAGCAGGAAGCGAATGAGTTGCCGGCGGAGAAGATCGACAACCTGGTGCGCATGCTGCAG
>JASHTD010000148.1 GCA_030040725.1 Candidatus Sulfotelmatobacter sp.
GACCCACCGTGGCCTCGCAGCGCGGGAGCACTCATAAGAACCGGATGTCTGCCAGGAAGGCCGTGGCCCCGGTTTCACTCTGTCCAGATAATTTTGTCCCGCTAAGACGCCTTGCCCTCGCTCCGGCGCGCGAGACGACCAGTTTGGTGGCGCCCGCCCAGAAACGCCAACTCCGGGTGGCATTCATCGGAGGAAGAGGTGTGGGGTCGAAATATAGCGGAATTGAGACCTATTACGAAGAGGTTGGGCAAAGGCTGGTGGAAATGGGCCACAACGTCACCGCCTATTGCCGAACGTACTTTACTCCGGAAGGATTTGCCTCGCCGGGTACGAAAAAAAATGGCTTTCAGGTTGTACGCCTCCCGACAGTTCGCACGAAGCATCTGGAAACTCTATTGCATACCTCACTCAGCACTCTCCATGTTCTTTTCAGCCGATGCGATGTTGTCCATTTTCATGCGCTAGGGCCGGCGCTGTTTTCGTTTATTCCCCGCATGGTTGGAAAGAAGACCGTGGTAACCGTACAAGGCCTGGATTGGCAACGCAAGAAATGGGGGCGCTTCGCTTCGGCAGTCCTGCAGCTGGGCGAGCACGCGGCTGCTGCTTTGCCCAACCACACGATCGTCGTCTCCAGAACCTTGCAAGAACATTACCGGGATGGCTACGCGTCGCCTACTTCGTATGTACCGAACGGCGGCATGCTGCGCGCCTGGCGCGAGCCTAAGAGGATCCTGCAATGGGGCCTCGATCCTGGGAAATACATTCTTTTTCTCGGAAGATTCTCTCCCGAAAAGGGCTGCCAATTGTTGCTGGACGCATTTGCCAGGCTGGAATCCGATGTCGAACTTGTCATGGCTGGGGCATCGAGTTACTGCGACCAGTATGCGCGCCGCATTCGCGGACAAGCAGGTGAGCGAATCAAGATACTCGACTGGGTTTCAGGAGAAGACCTGGATGAATTACTGACGAATGCCATGATCTTTGTGCTGCCCTCCGATATCGAGGGCCTGTCGCTCGCGCTACTGGATGCCATGGGGGCTGGCCTTTGCGTGGTCGCCAGTGACATTCCGGAAAACCGCGAGGCGATCGCTGACGCGGGATTTACTTTTCGCCAGGGCGACGCGACAGACCTGGCGGACCGCCTGCGCTTCCTGATCGCGAATCCGGCGGTGCGCGAGGCTGCCGGGGCAGTCGCTAAACGGCGTATCCGCGAACATTATCAGTGGCCGAAGATTGCCGAAGAAGTTGAACGGCTATATTTCCAGGTGATGGGCTGGGAGTTGCCCGCGGCTGTGCCGCGAAAACCGAGCGCGAGCGTGCCTAACCCCGCATCCGCACTTCCCAAGCTGGCCGGGTAGGGCGGTCGCAGAGTCGTCAAAGCGGTTACAGCCTGGACCAAATCGATTGCTGGTCCAAGGACGGAGTGAACTCCGTCCTTTTTGTTTACAATTAAAAGTTAATCTTCGAGCGGCGGTGGTCCTCACGCTTCCCGCGGCTCATTTGGCTTATGCAAGAAACGGTTTTTGTCACCGGTGGCGCCGGCTTTATCGGGTCGAACTTTATTCTTCGCCAATTGGCGCAGAATTCTTCTTCCATTCTCAATCTCGATAAACTCACCTACGCTGGGAATCTTCGCAACCTGGACGCGATCGCAAGTGATAACCGCTACGAGTTCGTGCACGGCGATATCGGCGATCGCGCACTGGTTCGGCGTCTGTTGCAAGACCGTACTCCGCACGCTGTTGTGCACTTCGCAGCCGAAAGTCATGTGGATCGTTCGATCCGCGGGCCGGACGACTTCATCCGCACGAATGTAGACGGCACGTTCGCCCTGCTTGAAGAAGCGCGTGCTTATTATGAAAATTTGCGTGAGCAGCCGCGGCAAAACTTCCGTTTTCTGCACGTCTCTACCGATGAAGTCTATGGATCGCTTGCGCCCGCGGATCCGCCATTTTCCGAAAGGACGCCTTACGCGCCAAACAGTCCTTACGCAGCGTCGAAGGCAGCCTCAGATCATCTCGTCCGGGCTTACCACCACACCTACGGATTGCCCACTCTTACCACGAATTGCTCTAACAACTACGGTCCATTCCAATTTCCGGAGAAGCTAATCCCGCTGATGATCCTGAACGCACGCGATCGAAAACCGCTTCCCGTC
This sequence comes from Candidatus Sulfotelmatobacter sp., assembly GCA_030040725.1. Classification (GTDB taxonomy): domain Bacteria; phylum Acidobacteriota; class Terriglobia; order Terriglobales; family Acidobacteriaceae; genus Sulfotelmatobacter. The sequence goes on from JASHTD010000148.1 coordinate 2,159, forward strand.
TATGGCGACGGGCAGAACGTTCGCGACTGGCTCTACGTGGAAGATCATTGCGCGGCGATCGCCACCGTGCTCGCACGCGGGCGCGTCGGTGAAACTTACAACATCGGAGGCTGGAACGAAAAACGTAATCTCGATATTGTGTACTTGATTTGCGACCTGGTGGATGAAATCGAGGGTCGAAGCGGCGCAGCGCGGCGCGAATTGATCACCTTCGTGAAAGACCGGCCGGGACATGATCGGCGTTACGCCATGGATGCAAGTAAGATCGAGCGGGAACTGGGCTGGCGTCCGCGCGAAACCTTCGAGACCGGGATTCGCAAAACAGTGCTCTGGTACTTGGAAAACGCAGCCTGGGTAAAAGAAGTCACCAGCGGGAGCTATCGTCAGTGGATTGAAACGCATTACTCTTCCTGATTACTACAGGCTGATTAACCGCGGCTGATTGGCAGTTGGCCGCACTTTCATATGCGAGACTCGAACAGCACGACATGCAAAGGGATTATTCTGGCGGGAGGCTCGGGAACGCGCCTCTATCCCGTGACCCATGCCATGGGCAAAAGCCTATTGCCGGTTTACAACAAGCCCATGATCTATTACCCGCTATGCACGCTGATGCTGGCGGGAATTCGCGACATCCTTATTATTTCCACTCCCGGCGACGTTCCTAAGTTCCAGGCGCTACTGGGGGATGGAAGCCAGTTCGGGATTCGTTTGCAATATAAAGTGCAGCCCAAGCCGGAGGGAATCGCCCAGGCGTTTTTGCTCGGCGAGGCATTTTTGGGGAAAAGTCCCTGTGCGCTGGTGTTGGGCGACAATATTTTTTACGGCCACGATCTCGCCAAAGACGTGCACGCGGCCGCGGTTCAAACACGAGGCGCTCGCGTATTTGCTTATCCGGTGCACGATCCCGAGCGCTACGGAGTCGTAGAATTCGACGGCAGCGGGCGCGCCCTGAGCATCGAGGAGAAACCCGCACGGCCGAAATCCCGCTACGCGGTCACCGGACTTTATTTCTATGACGATCAGGTCGTGAAAATTGCGAAAGCTTTGAAGCCGAGCGCGCGCGGCGAACTTGAGATTACCGATGTGAATAAAAAGTATCTCGAGCGTGGCGAGCTCGAAGTCGTCGTCATGGGCCGTGGCATGGCCTGGCTCGACACCGGAACGCATGAGTCTTTGATGGATGCCTCGCTTTATATCCAAGCGATCGAGAAGAGGCAAGGGCTGATGGTGGCGTGCCCAGAGGAGATTGCGTTCCGCTCGGGTTACATCACGGCCGAGCAAGTGGAGCGTATCGGCAATTCGATGAAGAACAATACTTATGGAGCGTATTTGCTCCAATTACTG
>JASHTD010000149.1 GCA_030040725.1 Candidatus Sulfotelmatobacter sp.
CGGAAATCAGGGCCTTACGCATCCATGGCACAGTCGGAAATTCCGCAAACGTCGAATGAAGTGACCGAGAGCTGGCAGCAAGCCGTGCAGGGTGTGCTGGGAATGGTTGTGCTCATCGGAGCGGTGGCCATGTTTCATTACTATGCGCCCGCGGCCGTGCAGGCTCCGCAGCCGGACGAACTGCACCGGCAAGTCAAACAGCTCAGCGAGCAGGTAGCGCAACTCGAACAACAGCAGGCCACACCGGCGCTGGTTTTGAGCCGCTATCGCAATTCGATCGGTTACATCTATGGGATCTATCAGGTAGGGTACGCGAACCGGGCTGCAGAGATTCGGGCGCGGGTCTCGGGTACTGGATTTTTGGTTAGCGATGGGCTTCTGGCTACAAACCGCCACGTCGCCGAACCCTGGTATGGCGATACGGAGGCTGAAGCGTTGATCCGGCATGGGGCGTCGCCGAGGCTGGAAAGCATGGTAGTGTTTTTTCCGAACTCGCCGACTCCGGTGACGTTAATTCCAGGTGCTGTTTCCTCCTCAGAGGATCTGGCGATTCTGCGAATTGAAGACAAGACCGCAGTGCGCGGCCTTCCCATGTTGCCGCTGGCGAAGGGCATCGCACTTCCGGGAGAACCCGTGACGGTGGTTGGTTATCCCATGGGGATTGCGGGGATGGTGGCGAAATCGCCGAGCGGCATCTATCAACGCCTCGCCTATCGCCACAGCGACATCACCGAGGTCAGCGAACTGGCCGCGCTTTCATTGATTCGCCCTTCGACGACGTGCGGTCATCTCGGCGACGTGGTTGGCGACAAGCTGATCTACGATGCGACTACCGCACACGGCGGCAGCGGCGGGCCGGTATTTGGATCAAATGCGGAAGTGATTGGAGTGAATTCCGCCTATATCGACGGATTCTCGGGCGGAACGTTAGGAGTTTCGGTGGGCGCGTTGCGGCCACTGATCGAAGCGGCAAAGAAGAATCCCTAAAATCTCAGGCCGCCGAGCGCGACGGCCTACTTATTCCGCGACCACTTCCTTCTCAATCACGACCTTCAGATGCGCAGTCACGTCCTTGTGCAGTTTCACCGGGACGGTAAACTCGCCCAAAGTTTTCAGCGGTTCGTGAAGTTGTACTTGCCGGCGGTCAAGATTGATCCCCTTCTTCGCGACACCTTCGGCGATGTCTCCGGAGGTGACTGAGCCGAACAACTGATCGTGTTCGCCCGATCGCCGCTGGAAGGCGACCGAGAGGCCTTCGAACTGCTTCGCCAACTCTTCGGCCTGCGCCTTCTCTTTGGCCGAGCGGCGTACCGCGGCGGCCTTCATCTGCCCGATAACAGCTTTGTTTCCCTCATTGGCGACAATCGCCAGCTTGCGCGGCAAAAGATAGTTGCGTCCGTAGCCTTCGGCTACTTTCACCACATCGCCGCGCGATCCAAGCTTATTTACGTCCTCTTTGAGAATGACTTCCATGATGGCTCTAGCTCCTAGTCTCTAGCTGCCAGCTAGCTCACTATTCTGTCTGTCATTCCGAGCGGAGCGAGGAATCTGCTTCCCCGAGCAGACTAAGTAAAAAGCAGATTCCTCACTTCGTTCGGAATGACAAAGATTTCGGTATTACTGCACTCTCCCGGCAAATGGCAGCAGGGCGATATTGCGCGCCTGCTTGATGGCCACTGCCAGCCGGTGCTGGTGCGGCGAGCACACGCCAGTCAGGCGCCGCGGCACGATCTTGCCGCTCTCGGCTACGAACTGCCCGAGCAGGCGATAATCCTTGTAATTGATGTCGGCAATTTTCTCGGTGCAGAACTTGCAAACCTTTTTGCGCCGGAAAAACTTGCGCGCGCCTTCGCGTGGAGGTCCGCCTGGCCCGGAACGCCCAGCGCCCGCTCCGAAGCGGGGACGATCTCCTCCCGGCCGCCCGCCTTCACCCGCGGGTCGCGGGGGCCGATCCATGACCGGCGATGGTGCTTTGTTCTCTTCAGTCATAACGCTCCTTGAAAATCAGTTCTCAGTGGCCAGTTACCAGCCAAAGTCGTTAAACTCCTCGGTCGCCGTGACGCCAGCCGTTGACAACCACCAACTGGCTTTACGCCGTTGCAGTCGTCTCGGCGGCCGGAGTCAGCGGTGCTTCGTCCGCGCCAGCAGCCGGCTGTGCGCTCATCTTCTTGCGCGATTCACGCAGTTTCTTGATCTTTTCGAGGCGTTTCTGCTCTTCGTCGATGCGGACGGTAAGGAACTTGATCACCGGCTCGGTTACGCGCAGGCGGCGCTCCAGTTCGTGAACCACCGAGCCCGCGCCCTCGACGGTCAGCAGGATATAAACGCCTTCGCGAAATTTGCGGACCATATAGGCGAGACGCCGCTTGCCCATGCGCTCGACGCTCTTCACCGCTCCGGAAGCCGAAGTCACGGTTGACTCCAGATTGGAAATCAGTTTGTCGAGGTCCTCATCCGCCATGTCGGGCCGGACGATAAACATCAGTTCATAAGTACGATTCATGTGTGTCTCCAAAATCAGTGGCCAGAGGTTAGTGGTCAAAGGATCAGCAGGAGTGCTGACCGCCGGCCACAGATCACTGCTCACTGCTCTGCTCTTCTTTCCGGTTGAACCGGTTCATCGCGGCCGCCGGTCCGTCCGTCAAAATCGCCTTTACCGCTTCGGCGGCGCTTTCAAGCATTTCATCGACAATCGCCAACTCCTTCTTCCGCATCGGCGCGAGCAAATATTCTTTGCCGTCTTCCACTTTGTGCTCGGGCGCGACACCGATCCGAATTCGCAAAAAATCTTGCGTACCCAGCGCACCGATGATCGACTCAATCCCGTTGTGCCCCGCCGAACTGCGCCGCGTGTGAATCCGCAGCGTGCCCAGCGGGAAGTCCAGTTCGTCCTGAATTACAATCAGGTCCGACTCCGGTTTCGCCTCGTACTTCGCCAGCAACTCCCGAACCGAAATACCGCTCAGGTTCATGAAGGTTTCGGGCTTGGTGAGCAGCGCTTGCTGATCGCCAATTGTTACTTTGCCGGTCAGGGCCCGGCATTGACGGTTCCTGATCTCAACTCCGTGTTCGCTCGCAATTCGATCAACCGCAAGAAAGCCGATATTGTGGGGCGTGAACTGGTACTCGATGCCAGGATTGCCGAGACCGACGATCAGTTTCACGCCTTGCTTTCCCCCGGAACGAGCCGGGCTGTGCCCGGCCGGACAGCCGAGGGCGGCTGTCCCCACACGAGCAACTATTTCTTTTCCTTCTTCTCCGCCTTTTCAGCCTTCTTTTCGGCGCCTTTTTCAGGAGCAGCCTCAGCGCCTTCTTCCTCAGTCTCCGCCTTGCCCTTCTTGATGACTTCCGGCTCGGCGGGCGCCGCAGCCGCTTCTGCCGCGGCCGCTTCAGGCGTGACCACAACCTCTTCTTTCACAGACGTTACGTGAGCCACAGGCTGATTCGCATCAGAAAGAAATTTCAGCTTCGGGTTGCGCGGTAAATCGGAAACGCGCAGCACCTTGCCGAAGGTGAGTTCGCTGACGTCGGCATCAATGTGGCCGGGAATATCGGCCGGTAAGCACTCGATTTCAACTTCGCGCAGCATCTGCTCAAGAATGCCACCCTCGGTTTTCACGCCCACCGGCACACCCTGCAGTACGATCGGCACGCTCACGTGCAGGGCCTTATCCATGGCGATGCGCTTGAGATCGATGTGCAACAAGTTGCCCTTGATGGGCTCATATTGCCAGTCGACGATCATTGCCTTCGTACGTTCGCCGTCGAGGGCGAGATCGAAAATGGTGTTGTGCCCGCTGTCGGAGCGGAGAATCCGCAGAACATGCCGGGGATCAACGCTGACCGGCATGGCATCTTTGCCGGCGCCGTAAACCACACCGGGAATTTTGCCTTCGCGCCGCACCCGACGCGCATGATTTTTGGTTCCCGCCTCGCGGGGCCGCGCTTCTAAAACATTTTGTTCGATGGTTGTCGCCATAAATTAATCCCTACCTCAAATTCTTGTCATTCCGAACTGCGCCGGAGGCGCGTTGAGGAACCTGCTTCTCTAAACAAATAACCTGCTCACGGAAGTCTCTTCGTGATTGGCCTGAATCGCCCGGCCAATCAACCCCGCAATCGAAAGCACGCGAATCTTCGGCTCGGCTTTGGCTTCTTCGGTCAGCGGAATAGTGTTGGTGACCACCACTTCGCGGATCACCGATTGCGCGATATTCTGCACCGCCGGATTCGAGAGCACCGCATGCGAAGCGCAGGCGTAAACGGCCGTCGCTCCGTTCTCCATCAATGCGTTGGCGGTTTTCACCAGTGTTCCCGCCGTGTCGATGAGGTCGTCGATGATCAAGCATGTTCGCCCGTGTACGTCGCCGATGACGTGCATGACCTCGGCCACGTTCATTTCCACCCGCCGTTTATCGACAATCGCCAGCGCCGCATCGACTTTCTTCGCGAAGAACCGGGCACGTTCCACGCCTCCGGCATCTGGCGAAACTACCGTCAGATTCGGCAGATTCAACTTCTTGAAGTGATCCACCAGCACCGGCGAGGCAAACAGGTGATCGACCGGGATATTAAAAAATCCCTGCAACTGCGGGGTATGCAAATCTACGATCAGCGCCCGATGAATTCCTGCTGTGGTTAGCAGATCGGCCATCAGCTTCGATGAAATCGGGCTGCGCGGCTTGTCTTTGCGGTCTTGCCGGGCATAGCCGAAGTATGGAATCACAGCGGTAATGCGGCGGGCCGAGGCACGCTTGAGCGCATCGACAATCAGCAGCAACTCAATCAAATTCTCATCGACGCTGACGGCCCTGGCGCCATGTACGGCACGGCAAGTCGGCTGCAGCACAAATACATCTGCGCCGCGAACGTTCTCCTGGATCTGCACGTACGCTTCACCATCAGCGAAGCGGGTGACCTGTGCCAGGCCGCGGGGCATCCCGAGAAAACTGCACACCTCATCCGCCAGCGCCTCGTTGGCGGTCCCGCTGAAGATCTTGAACTTATCGTCCACCCGCGCGCGCGGTTTGCGGTCCGGTTTTTCTTCCGGGGCAAGTTCGGCTTTCTTTTCGACCTTGTCCGTCTTTTCCGTCGGCGTGAGTAAAGTAGCCATAAGCAGTTCTCAGTTCTCGCTTGTCAGTTCTCAGTCTTTGGGCTCGGGCCAGTTCAACTGAGAACCGAGAACTGGCAACTGAGAACGGGTTCTTTGGCTGGGCCGCTAGGATTCGAACCTAGACAAAGTGCTCCAAAGGCACTTGACCTACCATTAGTCGACGGCCCAGTGTTTATTCAAAACTTAGCCGCGTCTGCCGGTGCCGGAGATCCTTCGCTGCGCTCAGGATTTCGGCAGAAGGCTCCCGCGCGCAAACCACGCTCGCTCACGCCTTCTAAGCGCCTCAGCCTACCATTAGTCGACGGCTCAATAACGACTGCCAATTTGCGATTGACGACTTGCGATTGTGGCTGGCACCTTTAGTGTATCGCGCCAGCAAGAACCGGCAATTGAAAATTGTCAATCGAAAATCCGCGACCAATATTGTCTCCGACCCACCGTGGCGGTTGCCTGCGCCGCCCAACCATGCTCCCGCAGTTTTTCCACCGCTTTCCGCGCCAGCTTCATCGAGCCGAACAGTCCGTACAGCGTCGACCCAGAACCCGAGAGCGACGCATATTTCGCGCCCGCGCGTTCCAGCGCCTTCTTGCCCTCACTTAGTTCGGGATACTCAGGAAAGACGACTTCTTCGAAGTCGTTCTGGATCCCGGCCCGGACAAGCTCGAGAAGCGGATTCTCAAGCCGGCCCCTCACGTTTCGCGCATCACGAGGAGCACCGGAGTAACCTTCGCTTAGCCACGCAGAAAACTGCCGACCAAGCTCAATCATTCTATCGGAAGCAGTGGGCGCGGTCAATTTTCGACCGGCATCCGCGTTGTCTGTCCGGTTCGGAATCCTGCGATCCCATTCCGCAAAAGCTTTGGGCGTCGATACTCCCACCTCGGGCGTTACCACAACACATGCCTTCGTTGGTATATCCTCGAGTGGATAAACTTGTTCGCCGCGCTCCACTCCCAATACCGTCCCGCCAATCAGAAAGAGCGGCAAGTCGGAGCCCACCTCGGCTGCAATCTTCAGCCGCTGGGAAGCGGTTAATCGCTTCCGGAGGACACGTTCCAGTCCAATCATGGCTGCGACCGCATTCGAGGAAGCTCCCCCCAAGCCGCCCTGCACGGGCAACCGCTTCTCGATCTCAATAATGATCTGCCCTTTGGCTCCGAGAGCTGACATCGCTTTGTCGATGACGCGGTAGCAGGTGTTCGATTCGTCCCGGGGAACTCTTTCATCCTGACAGCGGATTTCGATCCCTCTGCCGCGGCGCGTGCTAATGCGGATGAGATCATGCAAACCGAGTGTCTGGTAGATGGTTAATAGCCCGTGAAATCCATCCTCGCGACGGGCGCCAATGCGCAGCCCGAGATTGATTTTCGCGAAGGATCGAACGGTTACTGACACGGGAGCCTGATTGTATAGCCCCGGGGGTATGCTTGCCGACGGTTTTGCGCAATTTATGCTCCATGGTATGACCGCAGACAAGGCTTCTCCGCC
>JASHTD010000311.1 GCA_030040725.1 Candidatus Sulfotelmatobacter sp.
ATCCCATGATCAACACGCGCAGCGCGCGATCGGAGTTGTTGCTGAGGGAGTGTTTCAATCCCGGCGGCAGGTACGTAAAATCGCTCGTCCGCATCGCGTAGGTTTCGTCTCCGTAATGCAGATCGCCGTTGCCTTCGAGAATAAAATAGATTTCTTCTTGGCGATTAAAGAGAGCGTTCTCGCAGTTCGCATGAGCCGCAAGGGTCGCTTCGCCAAAGCGCGCGACGCTCAGCATGATTCGATTCTCCGAGTCGCCCTCGCCAAAGATTGGCTTATAGTGGCATGGCGAAGAAGCGCTGGCGTTCTCCTCGGCGAGGTTTGGCACGTAACGATGCAACCACGAGGGATCGACCTTCCAGTCCTGGGCGAGCAGAGCGGGTGAGAAAAGCAATAGTAAAAGCAGAATCCTCAACTTTGTTTTTGAGCCCACAGAGGGTAAACGTCCACTTCGCTGGGTATATCACAGAATGTACTTGACGCAAACCGAAATCTTTCGTTTTATTGAGATTCATTTCGTTTGGTGAAAACGAGGATCGGATTTTGAAAACCGCACCAGTGCTAACCTCAAATCCTGGCAGTATCTTGGAAGGAAGCATGAATTTCCATTCTCCAGCAACCAACGCTATGCGCCGTTTCGCCTTCATCGTTTCAGCGTTCTTTTTTGCGCCGCTCCTGCTTTCCTCCATGACACCGGCTCAAGCGGACTTACAGAATCAACCATGCCGCGTAGAACCCGCGGATTACAAGGGTTGGCACGGGGAGCAGCTTTCGAACCACTGGCTGCAGTTGATCGTGGTCCCACAGAACGGCGGCAGGTTAATGCAGGTAACTTTCGCCGGGCACCCATATTTGTTCGTGAATCCAAAGCTTGCGGGTCAACACCTGCCGCCCACCCCTGGGAAATGGTACAATTACGGTGGCGACAAGTTGTGGCTCTTGCCCGAGGGAAACGACGATGAACAGCACTGGGTCGGCGACTCCGATTTGCTGGATGATGGGCCTTTTTCCTTTCGAAAGATTTCGGAAGGAAAACAGTGCGAAATTGAACTGACCGGACCGGCCGATCCCCAGACTGGAATTCAATTTGTACGCACGATTCGCCTTGACGCCGATTCTGCCCGCATCCGCTTTCATTCCGTGATGAAGAACGTTACCGGGCACACTCTGGAGTGGTCGATGCAATCGGTCTCGCAATACAACACCGGCTCTGCCCCTCCGGGTGATTCTTCCGCCGACATGGGTTTCAACCACGATTTCTGGACATTTACTCCGGCGAATCCCGCGAGCAGTTACCTTAACCGCTATCACGTGCGCTTCGGTCCGGCGCAGAATTCTTCCGTGGGAGTAAGAGACGACGGCTTGTTCAGCGTTCATTATGTGCACATGGCTGCGGAACTCTGGCTGGATTCGACCGACGGCTGGCTGGCGGTGGTCGACGGCGCGAGCAAGTACGCAATGGTAGAACGCTTTGAATACGACCGAAGCAGACCATATCCCGGGAAAGCTTCCGTTATCTTCTGGACGAATGGCCCCGAGATGCGGTTGAGCAAAGACGGAGTTCCATCCCTGCGCTCCGACGCCGACGCGACGCCGACTTATCTGGAGGCTGAGCTTAACAGCCCCATGTGCCGGCTGCGCCCGGGAGAAAGTTGTGAGTTCGACACAGAATGGTTCCCTACGCGAAGCGGAAACGAATTTCACGGTGTGAAAGATGCGGGCATTGTGATCCGGCCTCTGGAAAGCGTTCTTGCGGGAAACGGCAAAGTCAGGCTCTCAGGTTCGTTTGGGGTTTTTTCTTCGGGGCATTTGGTAGCGCATTTTTACGATGAGCACGGCTCGCCGATCGGCAACATACGCGTGGCGAATGTCGACCCCGCCGAACCTGTGGTGCTCGAAACCGAAGTTGCGCCTCCGGGAAAACCTGCGCGAGTTTCACTTCATGTGGAAGACGATCGTGGCGTGGATTATGGTTCCCTGCAGGAAGTGCCCGTCACGCCCCAGGATGCCAAGTGAACATGAGATTGCGCGTGTGTGCGTTCGCGGCCATGTTGGCGATGATTTGCGTCGCGGCGCGCTCTACGGAAGGACAGCAATCATCATCTCCCGTTATACCCGCAATTGTTGCTGTTTCCGATGTGAGCGATCAGGATTTGCTCGCTCAGCCTGTCGGGGAGAACTGGACCTCATACAATGGCGACTACAGCGGACAGCGCTACAGCGGCTTGCGCGAAATTAATGCAACCAACGTTACGAAGCTTCGTGCCGCCTGGGTGTTTCATCCTACGAACTCCCGCAGCCTGGAAGCGACGCCGGTTGTAGTTCACGGCATGATGTATGTGACTTCGGCGAATGATGTGTTCGCGCTCGATGCTCGCACCGGACGAACGGTCTGGCATTATCAGCGCCCGGTGAGTTCTGGATTGCTCGATGATGCTGCGGCTCATAAGAACCGGGGCGTGGCCGTATGGCAGCATTTTGTTTTCACCGAAACCGACGACGCTCACCTGCTTTGTCTCGACGCACGCTCCGGAGGTTTGCTGTGGGACGTAGAGTACGCGGAAAAGACGAAGCACTACGGCGCTACCAGCGCTCCTCTTGTAATAAAGGGCATGGTCATCGTGGGTACTTCCGGCGGCGACTCTGGTGTGCGCGGGTTTCTCGCCGCATACGACGGCGCGACCGGAAAAATGAAATGGAAATTCTGGACTATCCCCGGCCCGGGTGAGCCCGGATCGTCGAGTTGGCCGGGTGATGCCTATCTGCACGGTGGCGGCACGACCTGGATGCCGGGCACGTACGATCCAGAGCTCAACACACTGTATTGGACTACGAGCAATCCTGCGCCTGATTTTGTGGGCGATCCGCGACCCGGAGACGACATTTATACGGATTCAGTTCTCGCCCTTGACCCGGACAGTGGAGAGCTGAAATGGTACTTTCAATTCACTCCCCACGATCTTTACGACTACGATGCCACCGAAACTCCGGTGCTGATGGATGTGAAAGAGAATGGAACCACGCGCCGGTTGCTGGCTCAGGCGAACCGCAACGGTTTCTTTTACGTTCTCGATCGCACCAACGGCAAGTTCCTGCACGCCACGCGCTTCGTTGAGAAGCTGAACTGGGCAAAAGATGTGGATGCTAATGGACGTCCTATTCTTGCAGGCAGAATTCCGAGCGCCGAGGGAACCTACATTTGCCCGGGCATCGATGGCGCCACGAATTGGTTTTCTCCGTCTTACGATCCCGACACGCAGCTTTTCTACGTGATAGCGCTCGAGAGCTGCAATTTGTTCTTCGCAAGACCCGAACCATTTGTTAAAGGACAAACGTATTACGACACCGGCACCAAACTGGCTCCCGATGAGCACTCAAAAAAGATTTTGCTGGCCCTTTCTCTGAACGACGGAAAGGTGGTCTGGCGTTATCCGCAGATAGGCCAAGCCGACTCGTGGAGCGGAACCTTGACCACCGCAGGTGGAGTGCTGTTTTTCGGCGACGATTCGGGATCGCTCGAAGCGGTGGAAACGGCGAGCGGCCGCCCTCTCTGGCACTTCAATATTGGCCAGAGAATGCGCGCTTCTCCGATGACCTACGA
>JASHTD010000150.1 GCA_030040725.1 Candidatus Sulfotelmatobacter sp.
AGCGCTCGCGCCGCAACGATTGCGAACAGAACGGCCGCATCGAAGAGGAGAAACTTGACCCAACCTCCAAGGCTGGCGCCCCACTTCGGCGAAAACAGACTCAGCAATAGCCCTAGGATGAAAAGCCCAATGGCAAGACCCAATGAATAGCAAGCGCCACGCGCGACCCACCCCTGCGGCCACAGGCCGGCGGCCGACATTCGTTCGCGCCACTTCCAATAAAAATCTCTCATGTCGCTTGTTTTTGGATACGTTGCGTGCCGGTTGCCAGTTTTCAGAAGGCTTGCGCTCCAAGCAAAAAGCCACTACTAGCCATGAGCAAGCACTGCAGACCGATTACCCACAAATCTCGACTCCTACGGATCGCTGGCCACTAGCCGCTGCGTTAAATCTCCGGATAAAGATCGAAGAACGCCTCCAGGCTCGTACGTAGTTGGCGCTCGATTTCTTCCTTGCTGCCTTCGAGCACGTGCATGGTCACGTGAGCCTCGTTGCCGTTCTTCAGCTTCACGGGAGCCTGGCCCACTTCGGCCACATCTTCAGAGGGCAGCAGCCGCATGCCATAAACCAGGATTAGGTTCGCCATAAGTGAATTCTAATCGCCTTCCGGTCTTCCGCGATAATCTTTGAATTGTCACCGCAATTTAAGGATTTCACTCGCATCATTTAGAATTCTGCCGTGCCCCAGAAATACCTCCTAACTGCCGCAATCATCTTGACGGCTTTGGCTGCTGTGTCTCAGCAATCGCCGGAGGCATCACCTCAACCACAAGTGAAAGTTAACGTGTTAAACGTCTGCACGCCTTCCGCGGCGGAGCAAAAGGAGATTTCCGAAGCGCTGGCCCGCATTCCCACGCGCCCGGCCTTTGCCGACGATTTTGAAATTTCTCACGGCCGCTCCACTCTCGACCAGTCGCCGAACTTTCTTCAGCCGGGGCAGAACGCGAAAATGTCGGATGAGCCGTCGGTGGCCAGCTACGTGCGTATTCGCCGGGAATTTTCCGGAGATGGCGCATTCTCCAACGTGCAATATTCCTTCAGCAACGACGGCCACAATATGGTCGAGACGCTGGTGCTGCACGTCCGCGACCCTAAGGAATTGATTCAGGTTTCGATGGAGGACAGCGCCTCGGCAATCGGCAGCGCAGAGAGCATGGTTACGGCGAATACGCCGGCCAGCCGCATTCGCCTTGAGCGCTTTGGAAAGTCATCGATCGCCCTGGCTCGTTGCGAGGCGTCAGAAAACGGCCCGGCGCCTGACCAAAGCGCGTATCAGCCGCTGTTCGACAGCGCATCGCAGGTGCTGGCGGATTACCGCAAGCTTCTGGGCGTGGGGCGGATGGTGCCTGCGGAGCTGGCACAGATTCCCAGCACATGGAATCACCCTGCGACGAAACGAAAATCGGCGAAGAGCCCGGAAACGAAATAGCGAAACGTGCTTTATCGGCCCATGCTTTGGGTTAGGAGGTGAAGCGCTCGCATCGAACTCAGAAGGCCGACATCTAACGGCTGTCGCAGAAAACAATCATGAGCGAAACGCGTAACGTAGTGATTATTGGTTCCGGCTGCGCCGGACACACGGCCGCGCTTTATACCGCGCGGGCAAATCTGAAACCGCTGGTCGTCGAGGGCCACGAACCAGGTGGCCAGCTTTCCCTCACCACACTGGTCGAGAATTTTCCCGGTTTCCCTGAAGGGATCATGGGGCCTCAACTCATCGAAAACATGCGCAAGCAGGCCGAACGCTTCGGGGCGGAATACCGCATGGCGCATCTCACGAGCGCCGATCTTAGCCAGCGGCCATTCTTGCTGCACCTCGGCAAGCACCAGATTCACACCCAGGCGCTCATCATCGCTAGTGGAGCATCCGCACGCTGGCTCGGCTTGCCCAACGAGCAGAAACTCATTGGCCATGGCGTTTCCTCCTGTGCTACCTGTGATGGCTTTTTCTTCTCAGGAAAGGAAATCGTGGTGGTCGGAGGTGGCGATTCTGCCATGGAAGAAGCTCTTTTCCTGACTCGCTTCGCTACCAAGGTGACGCTCATTCACCGGCGGGAAAGCTTTCGCGCTTCGAAAATCATGTTGGAGCGCGCACAAAAGAACGAGAAGATTCAGTTCCTCACCGATACCGTCATCGAGGATGTGTACGATCCCGTAAAACAAGAAGTGACGGGCTTGAAGCTGCACAACCTGAAAACAGGAAAGGTATGGGATTTCCCCACCAGCGCGCTGTTTCTCGGCATCGGCCACGTGCCCAATGCGAAGATATTCGACGGTCAGCTCGACATGGATGCCGACGGATACTTGAAAACGCACAATTACGTGCTGACTCGCGTCCATGGCGTTTACGCTTGCGGCGATGTGCAGGATCGCCGGTATCGGCAGGCCATTACCGCGGCCGGAACCGGGTGCATGGCTGCCATTGAAGTGGAAAAATTCCTGGAAGACCACGGCCGCTGAAGGGTTCTGGCAAAACAACCAAAACAGCCCCCGCAACTGCAGCGATGTCCTCTCTGCGTCTAACAGATTACCTTCGGCGTATTACCTGGGTGCTCTACGCTATGGATCAAGTTTCCTTTATGTTACGGGTGAGTTAGACCTCACCCCAAAAATGAAAATCCGGGTTGCAGTTGCTTTACTCACCCTGCTAGCAATGCACTTGTTCGTTGCCGCTCTGGCTTCCGCTCAGGAAGCCACGGACGCCGACCGAAAGATTGTCACAAAGGTGATTCCGGAATACCCCAACATCGCCCGCGCCATGCACATACAAGGCAGCGTCCGAATTGACGTGCTGATCGAACCCGACGGCAAGGTCAAATCTGTCGACGCCAAGGGCGGCCATCCTGTGCTGGTTCAGTCTGCCGAAGATGCCCTGCGCCATTGGAAATGGGAGCCTGCAGCTCACGAAACTCACCAAGTCATTGAGCTGAGATTCACACCCTAGCCTGGCTTCGTCATCCGTTAATGGCAATAGTTCCCCTTGTCCCTACATCGGTGGAATGGGTGTTTTCCTGCGAGTCGCCCTCTTTGTGATACAACTTTCTGTGCTCTTCATCACTTATCCGTGGCTCGGTTTCGAGCGATAATTCTTTGGGCATGAAATGCTGAGAGCCTTCTTCGTCCATCTTTCCGAGAACAAATCTCTGCGCAATTTCGCCGAGCAATCCTCCCTCGGTCAACGCGTGTCAGGTCGCTTCGTTGCTGGAACCGAGATCACCGATGCAGTCCGGGCTACGCAGGCCACCAATCGCCTGGGCATGAGCGTCAGCATCGATAATCTCGGCGAGAATGTTACGAACCTCGACGAGGCACGGCACAGCGCGCAACTTTATCATCAGATCCTCGACGCCATCGCGGCTAACAAACTGAACGCCAACATCAGCCTCAAGCTGACGCACATGGGACTCGATGTGGATGAGAACCTGGCTCGCGAACTGGTGAGCGGACTGGTGGCAAGAGCTGCATCCATGAGCCCTCCTGGGTTTGTGCGTGTCGATATGGAGGGATCTCCCTACACCCAACGCACGCTCGATTTCGTTCACGAACTGCATAGGATGTCCGGTAACAGCAACTCCGTCGGCACCGTGATTCAGGCCTACTTGAGACGATCCGAAAACGATATTGAGAAACTTGTGTCGGAAGGCATCCGCATCCGGCTTTGTAAGGGCGCGTACAAAGAGCCGGCCGAGATCGCATTTCCCGCTAAGTCGGAGGTCGACGCCAATTACATGAAGTTGACGAAGATCTTGCTTAAGAGCGGGATTTATCATGGCCTTGCGACGCACGACGAAAATATGATCCGCCAGGCGGAGACGTTCGCGCGCCAGGAAAAGATTTCCCCGGATACTTTCGAGTTTCAGATGCTTTACGGCATCCGGCGCGATCTGCAGCAGAACTTGGTAAAAAGCGGCTGGCGCGTGCGAGTGTATCTCCCGTTCGGCAGGGAGTGGTATCAGTATTTCATGCGCCGCCTGGGCGAGCGGCCGGCAAATGTATTTTTTATTGCCCGTCAATTGCTAAGAGCATAGGACTCGTACGCAGGAGAAATTCCCATCTTTTAAAAATCGCTCATGAAACAAGTGAGTTGTTCCGGGATCGCAGAAGATCTATCACAAGAATGCCGAGCGGATGTTTGCGCAGTTCAAAGGGGTGCAAGCGGCATCGGCGGGCGCTCACTTCTCTGGAATCGCAGCGCCATCGGCTCGAGCATCCGAGGCCCCATAATTTACGTTCGTCTTCGCGTCGTGCAAAACGGCCTGGCCGCGTCCCATGGCGGTTGTGTACGCCCCCCGCACGTCGAACTGATGCCCCATGGCGGAAAGTTTCTGCCGAACATCCTCGGGCACTCGCGATTCGATGACGATATGGCACCCGCGGAGCGGACTGACCGTAAAGCGCGCAGTTTCCATCGCTTCCTGAATAATCATTCCGTAATCGACCACGTTGGAAACGAATTGCGCATGAGCGAGCGGCTGATTCGCGCCTCCCATGATCCCGAATCCGATATGCTCATCTCCGCGCTCCATGAAAGCGGGAATGATGGTGTGAAACGGACGCTTGCGCGGAGCCAGCGCATTGGGCGACGCCGGGTCCAGCGAAAACAGCGCACCTCGATCCTGCAATGCAAATCCCATGCCGTGCACAACGATGCCGGCGCCGAATGCTTCATAGTTGCTTTGAATCAGCGAAACGATGTTGCCCTCGCGATCGACCACCGAGAGATACGTCGTATCGCTGGAAGGCGGCGCGCCTGCGGCAACCTCGCAATTGGCCTTGTTCGGATCGATCAGCTTCGCACGCTCACGCGCATATTCTTTCGAAACGATTCCTTTCACCGGAATTTTTGCAAAACGGGGATCGCCGTTGTATTTGCCGAGATCGGCATAGGCCAGCTTCATGGCTTCAATTTTTTTGTGCAGTTCTGTCACGCTGAGTGGGCCGTCAGGTGAAGGCGGCGAAGTTTCCATGATGTTGAGCATTTCGAGCGCCGCCATGCCCTGGCCGTTCGGAGGCAGCTCGTAAACAGTCCAACCGCGATACGTGGTAGAAATCGGCTCAACCCACTCCGGCGAGAATTCCGCTAAATCGCCGGGCGCCATGGTTCCGCCCAGGCTTTGCGAGGTTGCGATAATGGCCTGTGCAATCTCGCCCTTGTAGAACGCATCGGGCCCTTGCTCTGCCACGAGCCGCAAAGCTTTGGCAAGATCGAGATTCTGAAAAATCTGTCCCACTGCTGGGGATTTGCCGCCGGGCAAGTAAACC
>JASHTD010000151.1 GCA_030040725.1 Candidatus Sulfotelmatobacter sp.
GCCGCCTCAGCCGTGAACCACACCTTGCCTCCGGCAAAGGCCAAACCGTGTGGGCCGCGTAGAGCGCCGAGATCGATCACGGGCAAAACGGTTTTTGCGGCGAGATCAACCTCCGTGAGCGTGTTGTACGCGCCGCCGCCGTAATTAGAGATATAGGCGGTCGATCCGTCGGGTGAGGCAATTACTTCGTGCGGGTCCGGTCCGGCAGGCAGCTTGGCAACCACTTTCAGGGTGGCGGGATCGACGATCAGCAGCATGCTGTCTTTCTTGGCAAGAATCAGCAGGGAGCTGCTTTGATTCGTCTGAGAAGACACTGCGGAAGTTCCCAGCAATAAGGTGACAAGCCCTAGGGCAATGGTTTTGATCTTCATGCCCGCCAGTGTATTCGCAGAAATCGAAAACCGATAGAGGTTCGTATCGGTGCATGCCTTCAGGTATGCCAATACCGGTTCAGGCAGGAGCGGGCTTTAGCCGCCCGCTTTCTCGTGCAGAAAACGGCGGCTAAAGCCGTTCTTCGTCTCGGCGGCAAGCGGCATCGCTGAAGCGATGCCCTGATACGAACCGACCTGCGGGATTGTCCTGATCGCGTGGAGGGCGTATCTAGCCTCTGTAAGGAAGTTATGATAAAGTAAGGAATCAGCAAGAGATGCAGAAAATAGCCAAAATCACGAGCAAAGGCCAGGTCACGGTTCCGCGCGAAGTCCGCCGCATTCTCGGCCTCCGTGCTGGAGACAAGCTGATCTTCGAAAAGGATAAGGCTGAATTTCGAGTGCGGCCCGTTCGCTCTCAGAGCACTTTTTCCAAATATCGCGGCATCGGCAATCCGGGCATCGGTCCCGGCCGGAGTGGAATTATGCGTTGGGTGCGCGAGCTCCGTGGACGATCTGAGTGACGACGGCGATTGACACCAACGTGATCGTCGCTCTGTGGCACAGCGAACCAACAATCAATCGAACCGCAGAAGCGGCGCTGGAGGCGGCTTTTCGCCGAGGGAGCCTGGTCATAACGGCTCCTGTTTTCGCCGGGCTTATCGCCGCTCCCGGCCGGACCGAAGAATTCGTCAGTTCATTTCTTGAAGAGAATGGAATCGGAATCGACTGGGATCTGAACGAGGCAATCTGGCGTTCGGCGGCTCGATCTTTCTCAGCTTACGCGGAGCGCCGCCGCAAGCATCGTGATCCGGGAACGCGACGCTTGCTTGTGGATTTTCTGATTGGTGCTCATGCTGATGTTAACGGATACCGTCTGCTGACAATGGATGAACGCCACTATCGGGCGGCATTTCCATCACTCAGAATAGAAGGAATCTGACAAGCCTGGCTTTCAGGCTCGGGGTCAACACGCCCGGTGACGTTTATGACTATTGATGACATTCACGGGCCCAACTAGTCGAATATCAGCACTGCCGACGCGATCACAGTCGTCCACAATCCGCGCTTATCGCCCACGGCCGATTGCGTCACGTTCGCCGTGCGCACGATTTTGTTCGACAAGCGATAGATCTGTTTTTTCTCATCCCAGGAGCGGTCGGGATCAAATTCGACGTTCAAGGTCGTCGCCAGCATCTCTGCCGCTAGCTCTTCCGCGTATTCGCCCGCGGCGTCTTCGGTTTCGCCGAACGAGTGGTGCTCACTCAAGTATCCGTATGTGTTCCGGTCGGCGGGAATCGCCACGCCAATCGAAGAAGCCAACAGGCGATGAGGTTCGTGCGTGGAGTTCTCTGCGACTACGGCGAAGACCACTTCACCGGGGCTGAGGTAGGTCACGCCATCCTTCCGCGGGAGCATTTTGCAATTGGGCGGGAAGATGGAGGAAACACGCACCAGATTTTGTGCGGCAATGCCGGCATCGCGTAGAGCGAGCTCGAACGAGGTCAAACGTTCGCGGTGTTTTCCGACACCCTTGGTAAAGAACATCTTCTTCGGAACCATGTCTTTGCCCAACTCTTAGCCTCCGGGACGAAAAAATTTTGATGGAAGAAAGCACAATCTAACACAATGATTTGTAAAGGAAAGATGAATTTGCTGCTGGAGGCAAAAAAATGGCAGGCACCGCTGGCGCGGCCGCCTGCCACCGTGCCCGGATTCTTCGGGGGAGGGCCCGGGCAAAAACCGATTCACTTTACCACAACATTTGCTGGGGTCAACAGGAAAGGAACGGGTCTTCGGTTTTCCGGAACACTCGCGACCGCGGGTCACTTTGCAGCCACAGAGCTGACCTCAATTGTGTCCCCGTCCAGTGTGCCGGTCACAGTAACTTTTTGACCAGCCTGCTTGTTCAGCGTAGACAAAAAGGTCTGGTTTGCGGTATCGAGAATGTAGACCTTCTCGCCCACTACCAGGGCAAACTTCGAACCCTTCGACACGCAGGTGCGAGTGCACTCCGCGGGCGTGCCTTCCATGTGCTTGTTGCCGCACATGGCGTCGCCGACTTCGCCAGTGAATGTTTGCTTGTGAGCCGCCAGTCCAACGCCGGTACCAGCCAGCAATGTAAAAACCACAACGGCCATAACTCGCAACAGTGGCGTATGGCGCAGCTGCAAAGCAGTGTTCATTGGGATTCTCCGTGGATTCGCGCGTGGCCGAGCCTGATCCTGCAGGTGGGATCTCAGCCAACAGGCTAGCTTATCGCGAGGGGAGGGAAAGCTGCAAAGCTCTCTGCAGGGGTTGGTAGTGTCCTAACACGGGACACTACCCTCGGTTTATCCGGTTCTAACGTGGCGCTTTCGCGGTGTATTGCAAGTCTACGTCGACGGTTTTGTCGCGCGCCATTGCTGTGACATGGCTGGCAACATCCCAGTCCAGACTTGCGGGAAGCAGCTTGCGCGCTACTGCCAGATATTCCTGTAAGTAGGTGACGTCGTACACATCTCCGGGGCGGAGTTTCCAGGCGGCGCGCAGCTTCGCGGTGAGGTTGTTATCGAGGCCGCGAAACTCGAGGTCGCCCATGCGAAACAACGAACCTTCGTCAACCACGAGATGGTAAGAGACGGTCTCGGCGTTGTCATCAAACTCGGCATTGGCTTTCACGCCGGCGAGAATATATCCACGCGAGCCATAAAGCCGCTGGACGATTCGAAGATCGTCGTGCAACTGTTCCATATTCGCAATCTGGCCTACCTTGGCCTGAATCAGAGGTTGCAGTTCGCTGGTCGCAATTACTTTATTTCCAGACCAGTCCCATCCGGCCACCTTGTACCGAATCCCAGGCGTGACGGGAAATGTGACATCCACAAAAGTTGGCGGCTGGCCGTTTCCATTCCATTCCGAAGGCGCCACTTTTACGACTTTGGGCTCCGCAGGAGCACAGGACGCCCGAAGATATCCCCGCTCCCGATAGATCGGCAGAATTGAGCCCTGAGTGAAATTGTTCATGTAGGGACGGGAGTATTCGCGGCCAATCAGTTTTTCCGCGGCAGTCTGCAGCAAAGGTAATTCGGCGGCGCCTGCTCCGGGAAATTCCGCATGGTGGATGCGAATGCTGACGCCGACCACGTTGTAATCAATCGATTCCACCTTTCCGTTCTTATCCTGCATTCCCGCATATTGAACCTGGCCGGGAACACCATTTTCATCGAGCAGGGCCTGGAGCACATCGGAAACCTGGGCGGGCAATTTGCCGCTGATGGGCAACTCGCCATCGAAGAGCGGAATGCGCTGATGCAACTTGCGGATCAGGTCGTTTTCGCTGAACCAAACAAAATCGGTGAAGTGGACGGGAACGAATTTATCCGCGTCGGTAACTTTGAATTGGAGTTCGGTGCCTTCTCCAGAATAAGAATAGGTGTAGTCGATGTTGCTGAAGGCGCCGCTTTCGCCTAATTGGCGGGCGGCTTTCTGGAAATCTTCTTCGTGCGCGACGGTGCCGACGGGAAGTCCGCTGGCGGTCGCGATTTCCTGCTGAGTGAACCGCTTACTGCCAATCGCCTTGACCGAAACCAGCTTATAAGAGGAGGGAGCGGTTGAACCAGCGTGATGCGAGCCAGTTTGTGCCGGAGAGAAAGCGCAAGAATACATCAAGCTGAGAAGCAAGCCGAGCGGCAGAAACCATGAAACGTACGTCCTCATCGGCTGGTTGCTTTCGCTCTTTCGTTGCTGGATTTGTGATTTTTGGCGATCTCGATGAACGCCAGGGCGGCACGGCTGAGAGCCTTGTCTTTACGGAAGACCAGCGCCAGGTCGCGCCGCAATTGTGCGTCGGCCATGGGGATGGCGGCAAGAACTCCGGCGCGAACGTCGTTCTGCACATTAGACCTCGCGATAAAGCCCACACCAACCCCGGCCGCTACGAAGCGCTTCAGCAATTCACTGGAGTCGAGTTCCATGCTGTAGTGCGGTTTTAAGCCGCGCTCGCGAAACAGGTTATCGAGCGCGTCCCGCGTGTGTCCGGTTTTCGGCAGAACCAGTGGAAACTTCGCCAGATCTCCCACCATGGCGGCTTTCATTTTTTCCAACGGATGATTGGGCGGGGCAATAATTACCAACTCATCCTGATGGATGAGAACCACGGTGAGCCGGTTGTCTTTTACGGGCAGCGAAACCACGCCAAAATCCACTGAGTTGTCGATCACCGACTCCAGAATCGTAGCGTAGTCGGCGCTCTTGATGTTGACAGAGACGTTGGGATATTGCTTTTTGAAGTCCGCGAAGACTTCGGGGAGGATATGGAGACATGTGCCTTCATTCGCGCCCACGGTGATAGCGCCGCGCGGGATATGTTCCATCTCGGCGAGAGCGATGAGGATTGATTTGCGGGCATCGAGCGTTTCCTGAACGTACTTCAGAAAGGCCTTGCCCGCGGCGGTCAGCGAGACTTTCCCTCCGGAGCGATCAAAAAGTTTTGCCCCGACCTCGTTTTCCAGGGCGCGAATCTGCGACGAGATCGCTGGTTGAGTTCGGAAGCGCTTCTCGGCCGCCCGCGAGAAAGACGCATGGCGGGCGACTTCGAGAAATGTTTGCAGTTGGTCGAAGTCCATGAATCAGACAGCCGGGCTTCGGATCAACGAAACCCGTCCTTGCATAGGCAGGGCAAGTATAAGGCGGAGCAGTCACGCGGCCAATGCCGTGTTGGGAGGAAAGTGCAAGGGCGGATATGACCGGCGGATAGGAATCTTGCCGTTGTCTAGCTTACACGGCGCTCGTAAGAGAAGCGTGTTTGCTCAGCCGATTGATGATCTTAAGAGCTTTATTGGATTCCGGGGCGCGCAGAATTTCCGGCTGATTTGCCTCGATCAATCCCCCTTCCACAGCATCCAGCGCCATCGCGGATCTCTCAAGGACCATCGCCAGATACTTTTGGGCGATGGGACGGTCGGCGGGATGAATCAGTTCCCACCAGCGGCGGATTGACTCTTGTACCTCGGCCTCCGACTTCTCACCTACAACCAGCGCATCCACTAATCGGTAGACCTTGCTCTTGACGGCCTGATAAGAAACAGAAACTTCCTGGGGCATTGGGGTTTTTGAGCTTGCTTAGGTAATTTATGTGCAATCGGCGAACCAAACTGTAGGTAGTTGTGCCGTAAGTCCTTTCTGGCCATCAGCGTTTTTCAGGAATCCTACGAATGGAATAAATCAAAATTATGGATATGAATTCTGGAAGTATGCAGCCGCTGTTTCCTTGTTTCATATCATTGAGATTGTGAGATCGAACACCCAAGAAAGTGCATCTTCGCGCAGATGGAATGCGGAATCCGTCCACAGGTTACAATGTTCCGCCCCGTCAACTTTGAGAGTGCCTGAAGATGCAGCGGAATTTCCCGGGAAATTTGAAATGACCAGACCGATCCTGTTATTTGGAGGCCGAATGAAAGCACTATTTTCAGTGATTGCATTGATTGTGATCCTTTCTTCAGCGGTTATCGCGCAGAGTGACTCGTCCGCGACCGATAAGAAGATCATCGACACCCAGGATCGGATGTTTTTTCCTCACGACATGTTCTGGGGATGGGCGCAACTTGATCTGGCGCCTCCGCATAACGAGATCGACCCGAACCTGTGCGCCGCAACCGCAAGGCAATTCGGCGGAGCGGACGCGCCTTGCAGCATGTTTGCGCGCTATATGTTATCGGGGATGCTCGAAGTACGGCCTTTCGGCCGAACCCAGTTGCGGCGATTCATGGTTTTTGGCGCGCCTTCATTTTTGTTTGGCAAGAACGTGCCGCAAGCGCTTTACACCTGGTCGCCGGATGCGATTGGCATCGAGCACTCGTGGGGCGCGGGAGTTTACATCGCGAAGGGATTTGAGTTCCGGGTTACGCAACACTTTTTGTTCGATCGCCTGGGTGCGCGCGACAAATATCTGGGTCCGGCTGACCTCGGCGCCAACGGTCCCTGGGGACGTTATGCGACGGTGGGAGTGCGCAAATATTTTGGAACGCGGCGCTGGTAGGTCAGGCCGCCGGCGCGGGTAGCGAGGGCTGGCGCAGGCGCTCGACCAGCCAGACCACGAACGCGACCAGGAGGCCGAGTATGACAAATGGGAGCAGCAGAATGAGCAGAAGCCATCCGCGGCCGCCCATTTCGGTGATATCGCCGCTGACCGTCGCTTGTGGATCGCGGTGAAGTTCTCCCGCGACCACCGTCGCATCGCCGGCGACTTGTACGCCGGCGCCGAGACGAACATTGCCCCCGACTGCCGTGATATCTCCCGCGATCTGCGCCTGGTCTTCAACAACGATGTTGCCGCCGATGGTTGTCACGTCGCCCGCCACTTTCCCGCGCACACGAATGCTGCAGCCGAGGCAGGTAAGATCGCTGACGCTCTGGTTGGGAGCGATGTCGATGTTGTGGCCGAACTTCGTGTAGCTGGGGGTAGGGCTCGCCAAGGCGGTAACTGGGAATGAAAGAAGGAGAGCGAGGCAAAGCACTGCCGAAGCAAAGAAGAACCGAAGACGTGAACGGCATTGTGCGATGTGCATCACGGCGGAACGGGGTTCCAGAAGCGGATTATGGC
Organism: Candidatus Sulfotelmatobacter sp.; assembly: GCA_030040725.1. GTDB lineage: Bacteria > Acidobacteriota > Terriglobia > Terriglobales > Acidobacteriaceae > Sulfotelmatobacter. The sequence goes on from JASHTD010000151.1 coordinate 6,955, forward strand.
ACAAAGCTGGGAGCATTTAATAGTGTGCGGTACCGGGATGTTCTCTATAATGTTGGGTTTCCCAGATTGTCCGAATTTCATACGCCCGAACTTCATAAGGAGATACCGAATGGCTAGGTCTTATAACGGTGTAACCGTGCCTTTGGATGGAAAAAAGATTGGTTACGCGAATGGAAAGTACGATGTGCCAGATAATCCACTGGTTCCGTTCATCGAAGGCGATGGGACCGGACGCGACATCTGGAAAGCCTCGATTCGGGTGTTCGATGCGGCGGTAGAAAAAGCATACAAAGGCAAGCGGCGCGTTGCATGGTATGAAGTCTTCGCCGGGGAAAAAGCCAAAGCCAAATTCGACAACTGGCTGCCCGATGACACGGTCGATGCCATTCGCGAATTCCGTGTGGCAATCAAAGGCCCGCTGACCACCCCCGTTGGCGGAGGATTCCGTTCACTGAACGTAACACTGCGCCAGGTTCTTGATCTTTATTCCTGCGTGCGTCCGGTGAAGTATTACAAGGGCGTGCCTTCGCCGGTGAAGCATCCCGAGCGCATGGATGTGGTGATCTTTCGCGAAAATACCGAAGACGTTTATATCGGTATTGAGTGGGAAGAGGGAACTGCGGAATGCGCGCGGCTGATCGAATTCCTCAACAAAGACATGCTGAAAGGCGGCAAGAAACAGATTCGGCTCGACTCCGGCGTGGGAATCAAGCCGATCTCTGTAACTGGAACCAAGCGCCTGGTGCGCATGGCAATGCAGCATGCCCTCGAAACCGGCCGAAAGACGGTCACGCTGGTGCATAAGGGAAATATTCAAAAGTTTACCGAGGGCGCGTTCCGCAAGTGGGGATACGAGCTCGCCACCGAAGAGTTTCGCGACAAAGTGGTCACCGAGCGCGAGAGCTGGATTCTGGACAATAAAGATAAGAATCCGAATCTGACGGTCGCGCAGAATGCCGAATTGGTTGAGCCGGGAATGGAGTTTGCGCCGCCGGCATTTCGCGCGTCGGTTGAGCAGGAAGTAAAAGGCGTGCTCGACCGAATTTACGCGACACACGGCAACGGACAGTGGAAGAAAAAAATCATGATCAACGACCGCATTGCCGATTCTATTTTTCAGCAGATCGTGACGCGGCCGGAGGAATATTCGGTGCTGGCTACGCCTAATTTGAACGGCGACTATATTTCTGATGCATGTGCAGCGCAGGTTGGAGGGCTGGGCATCGCGCCGGGTGCGAACATCGGCGATGGCTACGCGATTTTCGAAGCGACGCACGGCACTGCGCCGAAGTATGCGGATAAGGACGTGATTAATCCCGGCTCGGTGATACTGTCCGGGGTAATGATGTTTCGTTTTCTGGGATGGAACGAGGCCGCAGATCTGATCGAAGGCGGCATGGAGCGCACGATTCAGCAGAAGAAAGTTACGTACGATTTCGAACGGCTGATGGAAGGCGCGACCAAAGTGAAGACCGGCCAGTTCGGAGATTGCATCATCGAGAATATGAGAGCGGGAGCACTGAGTGCGGTCTAGCGCCCTCGCAATCGGCGAGTAAGAGCGGTCCATGGCGATTTACTTTGAAATTCAAGTCGATGACCCAACCCGGGCGATCAAGTTCTATACGGAAGTTCTTGGATGGCGATTTTCCGAAGCGAAGGGGCTTCCCGTTGCTTATTGGACTATCGAAACTGGAACCCGCCCGGCGGTGGGCTACTGCAGCGCCCGGCCAAAGCGCCTCCCTCAGGTTCCGGCACGAACGCATTTGTGTGCTCCTTTGAGGGCGACTTCGATGCGATGCAGGAAAAAATTGTGAAATTGTGCGGAATTGTCGCCTTCCCGAAATTCGAAGTGCCAGGCAAATGCTGGCAGGGATATTTTGTCGATACCGAAGGAAATACCTTCGGCATTTTTCAGCCGTTTTGATGTCACCAAGAGCACTCATTCATGCGAGGAATTTTATGAGAAAGAAAGTCACGATTGTAGGTTCGGGCAACGTGGGAGCAACGGCCGCTCACTGGATCGCCTCCAAAGAACTCGCCGATGTTGTGCTGATCGACATCATCGAAGGCGTGCCGCAAGGCAAGGGGCTCGACCTGCTCGAAGCCATGCCGATCGAGAAGCGCGATTCGCACGTCAGCGGCACCAACGATTACAAAGACACGGCGAACTCTGACATCGTGGTGATCACCGCCGGCATACCTCGGAAGCCAGGCATGAGCCGCGACGACCTGCTCAATACGAACTACAACATCATGAAGGCAGTCGTCGGCGAGGTGGTGAAGAATTCGCCGAACTGCATTCTGATTATCGTGTCGAATCCGCTCGATGCCATGGCACAAGCCGCATACAAGTTGAGCAAGTTTCCGCGCGAGCGCGTCATCGGCATGGCCGGAGTGCTCGATTCCGCCCGTTTCCGCGCCTTCATCGCCGAAGAGCTCAAGGTGAGCGTGGAGAATGTCACTGCATTTGTTCTCGGCGGCCACGGCGACACCATGGTTCCGCTGCCACGTTATTCAACCGTTGCCGGCATTCCAATCACAGAATTGATTGAGAAGTCGAAGCTCGATGCGCTTGTGCAACGCACGCGCGACGGTGGAGCGGAGATCGTGAAATATCTGAAGACCGGTTCGGCATACTACGCCCCTTCGGCGGCCGCGACGGAGATGGTCGAAGCGATCCTCAAAGACAAAAAGAAAATCCTGCCCTGCGCCGCTTATCTGCAAGGCGAATACGGAATCAATGGGCTCTATGTCGGCGTGCCTTGCAAGCTGGGAGCGAAGGGCCTGGAACAGATCATCGAAATCAAGCTGACTCCGGAAGAAAAAGCCGGTCTCGATAAGAGCGCCGCGGCGGTGAAAGAGTTGTGCGGGGTGATTGGGGTGTAGGTTATCACCCATCCGGGGATTGTTGAGAGATCAAAGTTGTTAGCTGTATACCTCTAGTGAGCGCAAGCCTGTCTAGGGCTGAGTGGATGTCATCAACCATCAAATCGAGTTCTTGTGAGTAATAGATATGCGCAATCTTGTTCGGTTTTGGGAGGTTATCCATTCGCCGTTTCCAGGGTTTATCAAGCGTCGCAAAACTAGTGAATGCGCACGCAATCACGGCTTGGCAAAAATCAATCCCATCATTACGTTTTAAACGATAACTCTTTGTCTCTAGAATCAATGTTCTAATCAGATTGTTGTACACGAAGGTTGCACGAGGAGCCTCGTCAGCCGTGAGCATTCGAAAGGCCCTGTCCAGCCATTGCGGGTCGACGTCATACTGCGCTCGATGCTCTGTAATCTTCCTGATCAGATTAGCATCCAGGTCGGCTTTTCCCTTCGCAATTGAGTCACGTTGTGGAGCTAACCAGTCCATAATTGGGCCTAGGCGGAAAAAATCTACAGAGATGTTTTGCTGGAGCGGTTTATTCCCTGAACGATATCGCATGTAGTCCCTCATGAACTTATCTGAGAAGCAACTCTCATCTGCTCTTTTTCCAGATAGCTCGCGTTTTACGGCTTCGTAAGGATTCAGCTCCACGGGGAACCAGCGTGGGCCGATTTCTTCTAGGAACTCTCTGACCTGTAGAAATGAACCACCTTGAAAACCCGTTAGTTCAGCAGCATTTGCAACTGAAAACAATAGCTCAGCACCACGTTTGACCGCAGCGATAAAACGTTGTCTCCGCAAAGCGTTGCCCTTTGCCAACTCTTTTATGGCAAAGTTGTCCAAGTAGACTGCAGGACCGGTTATCGATATGAACAGATCTAGTTTGCCGTTTTGTTGCGCTTTGATTTCGATCATGCCCTGCTGGGATTATATGGGCAGCGTATACAGGCAGCGATGACTTGTTGCTCTGCTCTGTTTGCTACAATCCCTCGCATGAAACAGCACGAGCGCCAAACATTTTTTCTTCAACTTCTCTCCTTTGTTTTCGCTGTTTCCTGTCTTCTACACGCCCAAACCGGCGCCCTTTATTTCCGCGTCAAGCTTGATCCTGCGCTGGGCAGTAAATCCCGCTCCGGACGGCTGATCATTTTTCTTTCATCATCTCCCAAGCCTGCAAAGGAACTTAGCCTCGGCTTCGGCCCGGAAGCTCGTTTCGTGCGCATCGAAGCACGCGAGATCGACCATATTGAGCCCGGCGCGACGGTCGAACTCTATGGTAACGAGCCGTCCTATCCCGCGCCTCTGGCGCAGGCACCTGCCGGCGATTATCGGGCAATGGCGTTGCTTGATGAGACGCATCGCTATGTCTACAACAAAGACGAGTCGGGCGATGTTCGCAGCGAAGTCGTCGCGCTCAAGCAGCTCGATCCAGCGCACGCGGGCGCAGTTGATTTGACCCTAAGCCTTGGGATTCCCGAAAGGCCAGCTCCAAAGCCCGCCGCCGGCAAGATGCTCGACTTCGAAAGTCCCGCGCTGAGCGCGTTCTGGGGACGCTCGATTCACATGCGTGGTGTAGTCCTGCTGCCCCCGGATTATGAAAAATCCACGCGTCGCTATCCGACTGTGTATTGGACGCACGGTTTCGGGGCCGATCTGCACTCGCTGGCCGAGCACGTGGTATCGCGATATGCCAAAGGCATGGCTAGCGGCGACCTGCCGCCGATGATTTATGTACTGCTTGACGAGTCGTGTCCCGGTGGCACCCACGAGTTTGCCGACTCGGTCAACAACGGTCCGTGGGGCAAGGCGCTCACCACAGAACTGATTCCATATCTCGAAAAGAAATACCGCATGATGGCCCGTCCTAGCGGACGCTTTCTGACCGGCCACTCCTCCGGTGGATGGGCGGCGCTGTGGCTGCAACTGGCGTATCCGAAAGTTTTCGGTGGTACGTGGCCGACTGCGCCTGATCCCTCAGATTTTCGCGGGTTTACGGGGCCTGATCTCACGACAACGCCGCTGCCGAACTTTTATCACGACGCGCAAGGCAAACCGTGGCCGCTAGTGCGCATGAACGGAGCAGAAGTCATGTCGCTTGAGGAGTATGCCCGCCAGGAATATGTGCTGGGCTCGTACGGCGGGCAGATTGCTTCATTTGAATGGGTATTCAGCCCGCGCGCGAAAGATGGAACTCCCCAGAAGCTTTTCGATCGCGCGACAGGTGTGATCAACCCCGAAGTAGCGAAGGTGTGGGAAAAATACGATATCGCCGGAATTCTTCGCAGCCATGTCACAGAACTGCGACCGCTGCTGCAAGATAAAATTCACCTCACCGTCGGCACTGCCGATACATTCCATCTCGACACGCCCGCTCACCTGCTCGACGAAACCATGAAACAACTCGGCATCCGCGCGCAGTTCACCTATCTGCCGGGGAAAACGCATATGGACCTGTACAGCGACGGCCTTATGAAAACTATTGGCAAGGAAATGGAAGCAGTCGCCGAGCAGGGAAGTGGTCGGAAGCAAGGGGCCACGCAGGATCCAAGGAATTAATAAGCATATGCGGCGTCCTGCGGGTGTGGCAATCGCCTCTGGTCTTGCGGATAGGACTCCCTATCCAGGGAGCTAGTAAAATAAAAACCGAGCTTATGCCGCGCATTTACCTCGACAACAACGCCACGACACCGGTCCTGCCGGAAGTGTTCGAAGCCATGCGTCCGTATTTTGACGAGCACTTTGGCAATGCTTCGTCGATTCATAGTCATGGACAGGAGGCCCGCGCGGCAGTCGAGAACGCTCGAGAATCGGCGGCGGCGATGCTGGGCTGTTTTGCTTCGGAGATTGTGTTCACCAGCGGCGGGACGGAGGCCGACAATCTTGCGCTCGCAGGATTAACCCGCGAAGGCGATCACATTATTACTTCGACGATCGAGCATCATGCGGTGCTTCACGCGTGTAAGCATCTTGAGGAAATTGGTTGCCAGGTTACGTGTGTGCCGCTTGATGAGCGCGGAATGGTAGATCCGGACGACGTGCGGCGGGCACTGCGGCCAAACACGAGGCTGATTTCGATCATGATGGCGAATAACGAAACTGGAGTCCTGCAGCCGGTAGAAGAGATTGGAAATATCGCCGCGGAGGCCGAAGTTTATTTTCATACCGACGCGGTGCAAGCCGCAGGCAAAATTCCAATCGATGTGAAGCGAATCGGCTGCCATGCGCTGTCGATTTCGGGCCATAAGATGCACGCGCCGCAAGGAGTGGGCGCGCTGTATGTTCGCAAGGGAACGAAACTGCAGCCGTTGTTTTATGGCGGGCGCCACGAGCGCTCGCGGCGCGCCGGAACGGAGAACGTGCCGGGAATTGTCGGTCTGGGCAAGGCCGGGGAATTGGCCATGAGCGGATTCGAACGTGGCGACCATCGAAAAATGGAAGCGCTCCGCGATCGGCTGGAGCAGGGAATTCTCGGGCAGGTAGAAGACGCGGGAGTGAACGGCGGCAAGACGCTGCGGGTTCCGAATACAACAAACATTTACTTCGATCACATCGACGGAGAAGCGATGGTGATTGCGCTCGACCTCAAGGGACTTGCGGTTTCGACCGGAGCAGCGTGTTCTTCGGGAGCGACTGAGCCGTCGCACGTACTGATCGCCATGGGCCTGACGCCGGATCGGGCGAGAGCCAGTATTCGATTCAGTTTGGGGAAGCAGAATACGAAAGAGGACATCGATTTTGCGTTGGCTCTGGTACCGGAAACGGGGGCGCGGCTCAGGGAAATCAGTCCGGTGCATCCCAGGCAACCGGTAAATGCCGTCTAAGTCATAACGAAAAACGATATGAACCCCAAGACCATCGCTGTAGCCATGTCGGGTGGAGTCGATTCCTCCACCGTCGCGGCCATGCTGCGCGCTGAAGGTCACAACATCATCGGCCTAACCATGCAACTGTGGAACCAGCGGCGCCTTGCCGGACACGACGGCATGCCCGAGCCGGTCACCGGCCGCTGCTGCTCCATTGATGACGTTTACGATGCGCGGCGCGTGGCCCAGCATCTTGGCATACCCTATTACGTGGTCAATCACGAAGAGCGCTTCGAGCGCGACGTTGTGCGTCCTTTCGTCGCCGAGTATCTTTCCGGGCGCACGCCGATCCCATGCAGCCTGTGCAACAATCATTTGAAATTTGATCAGCTACACGTGGTGGCCCGTCAGATCGGCGCGGATTCTGTCGCCACCGGTCACTACGCGCGTGTTGAATACGATAGAGATCACGAGCGTTGGCTGCTTAAGCGTCCTGCGGACCACACCAAAGATCAGACTTATTTTCTTTTCGGGCTCACGCAGGAGCAGTTGAGCCGCACTCTGTTTCCGCTTGGAGGAATGACCAAACCGGAAGTTCGCGAGCTCGCGCGCAAGCATGGTCTTGCTCTCGCTGAAAAGCCCGACTCGCAGGAAATCTGCTTTGTCCCCGGCGGCGACTACAAGCGTTTCATCGACGCCTATCTTGCCGAAGCGGGCGAATCTTTGCCCGATACTGCAGGTGAGTTAGTTACGACCAACGGCGAAGTTATCGGCGAGCACAGTGGCATTCACAACTTCACCGTCGGCCAGCGCAAGGGCCTGGGCGTGGCGACTGGGTCGCCGCTGTATGTAATTCAGATCAACGGAGCCGAGAAGCAGGTAGTGGTTGGCGGGGATGAGCATCTTTATTCGCGCACACTGCGCGCTCATCGCGTGAACCTTATTTCAGTGGACGAGTTGCGCGAGCCGATGCGCTTCGCGGTGAAGATTCGTCATCGCCACGAGCCGGCTCCTGCGACGATCGAGAAGACGGGCGACGATGAAATTCTCGTGACCTTCGATCAGCCACAGCGTGCGATCACTCCAGGACAGGCGGCAGTTTTCTACGACGGTGACATTGTAGTCGGCGGGGGATGGATCGCGTGAGCGCGGATCATGCCGCATGAGATAAAGCGAAAGCTCGCTCTGGGATTACTGACCGTCCTCGGTATCGCATCGACACTCGAACCCCAGAATTCTGCTCATAAGGCAATCGAGCCTGCCTCATCTATGCAGACGCAGGGCGCTGTTTCTACGGGCGGCGCGCACGCGGCCGTTCTGGATAGCGAAAAGCGGCCGATTACCGCCGGTGGATTCGTCGAGAGCGGACCTGTCGTTTTTCAGGATGTCGCCGAAAAGGGCGGCCTGACCAGTTGGCGGCACGTGATGGGAGGTGAAGATCCGCGCTTCATTCTGGAAACGATTGGCTCCGGAGTTGCATTGCTCGATTACGACAACGACGGCTGGCTCGATATTTATCTGGTGAATGGCTCGACGTACGATGCAATGTCGGGAAAAACTGCGCCGCCGCACGCCGCTTTATTTCACAACAACCATGACGGCACATTCACCGATGTCGCTCAGCAAG
>JASHTD010000152.1 GCA_030040725.1 Candidatus Sulfotelmatobacter sp.
CCCTTAGATACCAGCGGTCCAATTTGGCCCGTTCGCTAGTAGATCTGCACGATGCCGTTCCGCACCGCGTAGAGCGTAAGATCGGCCACCGAGTGCAGATCGAGCTTGCGCATCAAGTTTGTGCGATGGGTTTCAGCGGTTTTGACGCTGAGTCTGAGCGCAGTCGCAATTTCCTTGGTGGTCCTGCCTTCAGCGACGAGTTGGATCACTTCTCGCTCCCGTGGAGTCAGGATGCACTGCCCGGAAGAATCGCTTTTTTCATGCGGACGCAGATATCCGTCCAGCATCATTTGCGCTACTTTGGGAGTAAAGAAGGTTCGGTGGTTTTGCAGGGCTTCCACCGCTGCGACCAGATCGCGGCCGGCATCCGACTTCAGCAAAAAGCCGCGTGCGCCGGTTGCCAAAACCTCGCGTACAACCTGCTCCGAGTCGTGAACCGTCAAAATCAGTATGCAAGAGTCGGGGTGTGTGGCGAGAATCTGGCGCGTGGCATCCAGACCGTTCAAGTTCGGCATTCCAATATCGAGCAGCAGAATGTCAGGATTCAAACTGCAGGCTAACGCCACGGCCTCGCGGCCATCTTTGGCCTCGGCGCAAACCTCCCAGCCTGGATGGTCTTCCAATAACGCGCGGATTCCCTGTCTTGCGATCTCGTGATCATCCGCTATGAGGATGCGAAGCACGCCGATCTCCTCGACACCAAGTTCAAAGGCTGCGATCCGTCAGATTTGATCAAATTCTTGTTCTTGTCTGAGTTATAGGTGCCGTTCCACAAACACCGGGTTGCAACCGACTTCAATTATCAAAGCAAGTCTTCTTGGCACTATGCGGTCTGCCAAGTCAGGTTTTCTCTGTAGAAAGGTCAGACTTGGGGGTGTCCGCCGGGGCTGAATGTGGCATCTAAAGAGGCCAAAATGGAGGAATGATGCGTTCATCAGCCGCTTCCTGGTGGGTCAACTCAGCGCTGGTTATAGCTTTCAGCGCCGCGTTCTTATCAACCGCCTTCTCGCAGTCTGCCCCTGGCATTCAGAATGCGAATACCGCACAGCCTCAAAGTGCTCCACAGGGTCAAGGCACAACGTCGCAGGCGCCGCCAGCGGCCAATCAGCAGCCTATTTCACCCGAACCTGGATCGGGCGATCAGGGAATGTTTGTCTTTAAGAAGCAGGTGGAAGAGGTCGTGCTCCATGCCACGGTCTTCGATCAAAATCGTAATCTGGTGACCGGGTTGAGCAAGAGAGACTTTTCTGTGGTCGAAAACGGAGTACTGCAGCCGATCACGTCGTTTCGTCAGGAAGATGTTCCCGTTGCTTTGGGGGTTGTTGTGGATAATTCGGGCTCGATGCGCGACAAGCGGGACAGAGTAGAGCAAGCAGTTCTGAATCTAATTCGCGCCAGCGATCCGCAGGATGAGATCTTTGTAGTGAACTTTGGCGAGCGGCCTTACCTCGATCAGGATTTCACTTCTAACGAACACTTGTTGCAGGCTGCGCTGCACCAGGTCTTTTTTCGGGGCAGCACGGCGCTTTACGACGCAGTGGTGGCTTCGGATATGCATTTGAAGCAAGCCAGCAATCTGCCGAAGAAAGTGCTGTTAGTGATTACCGACGGCCAGGACAACATGAGCGTGGAAACCCTGCAGGGCGCAACTCACAGGCTCGAACAGGCAAACGGTCCCGTGCTCTATGCTATCGGCCTACTCGGCGGTGGAATGCAGGTGTCGGGACGCGACGCTCTGGAAGATTTAGCCAACGGAACGGGCGGCGTCGCCTACTTTCCTGATTCGCTCGACCAGGTCGACAATATCACTCGAACCATTGCGCACGATATCCGCATGCAGTACAGGATCGCCTACCGGCCCACGAATCAAAATGTGCGCCCGGAGTTCAAATCGGTGAAGGTCGAGGCGCGCGCCCCCGGATATGGCAACCTGACGGTTCGGGCGCGAAGCGGCTACTATCCTTCGGAATCAGGCCAGTGAGAAGCGATTTCCGCTAAGCAGCCCTTCCAGTTCGCGCGCCCTTGCCTCAATTACTCAGGCAACCGTAGTTTCGCTCGGGGTCCGCAATTGCGGCGGCATCTGGATCTGGATGATGTTGTTCTTAATGGCGTAGACCACTAGATCACGGATGGAATGCAGGCTCAGCTTGCGCATAATGTTGCTGCGGTGGGTCTCGACGGTCTTCGTGCTCAAGTTCAACAGCGAAGCAACTTCCTTTGAGCTCTTGCCCTCGGCCAACAACTGAGTAACCTCACGCTCTCTGACGGTTAGCGTGGGCAAGTTCGGCGGCTCATTCCTCGAGAGCACGTGCCCCTTGTCGAGAAAGCCCGCCAGCACCAGATCGTTCACGCGCGGAGTGAAGAACATCCGCCGGCTCTGCAAAGCTTCGACGGCCGATACCAAGTCGCGGGCAGCGTCGGATTTAAGCACGAAGCCACGCGCTCCGGCGTCAAGAGCTTCACGAATCACCTGATCGGAATCGGTGATGGTCAGCACAATTACCTTGAAATGCGGATCATGCTGCAGCAGTTGGCGGGTGGTATCGAGTCCGTTGAGGTGAGGCATGCCGATATCGACAATGACGACGTCGGGTTTCAACTGCTTCGCCATCTCGAGCGCTTCGCGGCCATCGGAAGCTTCTCCGCAGATTTCCCACCCCTCATGCTTCTGCAGCAGCGCGCACAACCCTCGACGCACTATTTCATGATCGTCGGCCAACAGAATTCGTAGTCTCATGGCAGATTATTCCTCCCACTTTCACCCAAGGAAAATAGAACTTGCCTCCCTCACTCGCAGAGCGCGGCAGGCTCGTCTAACAAGCCGCTTGCGGGCTGCGCGCGAGAGCCGTGAAGACCCTATGCTGGCTGACCGCTTCTACGGCCTCCAGCAGATCGCGCGCGGCGTTTGACTTCACCACATAACCTCTGGCCCCAGCGTCCAAAGCCTCGCGCATCATTTGCGGAGAGTCGTGCTGTGTAACAAACAGGACTTCCAAACCTGAATTGCGTCCTTTCTGCTGAATAAGCCGGCATGCCTCCAAGCCATTCATCCGAGGCATCGTGACATCAAGCACGACCACATCGGGCTGCAAGCTTTCGACTTTATCCACAGCCTCACGCCCGTCAGAGGCTTCGCCTACGACCTCCCAGCCGGGCCGGGCCTCCAATAGCGTCCTCAAGCCTTGCCTCACGATAGGATGATCGTCAACCAGCAGAATGCGAACCGCCATAGTCCGAAGCTCTCCGGGGCGTGGCTGGGATATCTGACCCCCTGCCATGTCCCCTTTTTCACTGTACGCCATACCTGCCACACGAATCCACCGCCGGCAACTGGCGCATTTCCCCACAGTGGAGCAAGTTGAACCGTAACATGACGATACGAAAGGACGTATACAGAGAACCCTGTATTTTCACATCGCCGAAATTATCCGCCCAGGTTACTGCTCCACCGAACTCATTGCAGGGAAATAGGTTTGCTGGTGCAGAAGCGCCTCCACAGCCTCGACTATGGAGCCGATATCAGACTTTGCACAGGCTCCCCGGACTCCCGCCCGCTGCGCTGCTTCAGCCAACTCCCGCGATAAGTGGATAGTAACCATCAAGATCGGAATTTTGGGGAACAAGCCCGAGATTTGCCGGGCCACATCAAGCCCATTGAGATCAGGCATTTGAAAATCGAGCAGAATCATATCCGGGGGACTTTTCTTAACCCTCTGCAGGGCTTCGCCGCCGGTTCGAGCTTCATCACAAACTTGCCAAGTGCTCTGCTGCTCGAGCAGGGAGCGCAAGTAGTGCCGCACCGCCGGATTGTCGTCCACCACCAAAATTCGGACCACAGACCCTTCCCTCGGACGCATTCGCGCCCACTTTAACCTCTCGTTAACATTTCGACCTGACTCACCATAGAGGCACTGGACTTGCGTCGCAATACGGTAGAGGCCTTACAAATCAACGGAAGACCTAATACCTTGAGCACGGGCTTCACCAAATTCCTTTGTCGGTGCCGGTAAGCTTGAATTCCACCGCAGCTGCGACAGCAAGACCGGGCAACAGACTCAAGCGCAGCGTGTTTTGCAGTTCTCCATTGAACAAGAGTCGGGCCCACTCAGTGGCGTAAAGTCTGGCAGCCTGCGGAAAGATCGGAATGCGAAGAAATTTCCGGCGAAGTCGCACCAGTTCATTGCCGAATCGCGCCGCAGAAGTTACCAGCGGCGGCAGCGGAAGAGACTTTCCTGAGTAAGACTTGACATACCCTGACACGGTGACCAGATATGTCGCTATCCCATCCCACAAGCCGGCCGACTGCGCCAGGGGTTTGAGGTATTCATAATCGATCGCCCCTGAGTTCACTAACCCCGCTGTATCAACGATGTCACACAGGCGCAGGTAGAAGTGGCGATACATACGCTGCAGCGTGCTGATAATGAGACGATCCTCGGCCGCCGGTACCCGTAGTGTGTACGAGCCGAACTGCGCCTTGCGAGAGCGCTTGACCAGCGAGTCGGTGATCGCGACCTGCTCGCCGGTCTGTCCCAGCCGCGACACATGCACTTCGACCAGTTCCGGCAGGCCCGGCACGACGAAATTCCATTTATTCGCCAGGCGGTCGCCCCAGCTTCTCTTTTCGAGAGTCGCATTGAAGCGCTCGCG
>JASHTD010000153.1 GCA_030040725.1 Candidatus Sulfotelmatobacter sp.
TGCCGGCTTCAAATGCTCGAAATGCTTCACCACCAGCTCGACGAACTGATCGTGATCGAGATGCCCGGCCGCTGCCACGATGATGTTCCCGGGTGCGAAACGGTGAGAATAAGTATCGAGAACCGTGGCCCGCTCGAATCGCTTTACGGTTTCTTTGGTTCCCAGAATCGGCTTGCCGAGGGGATGGTCTTTCCAGAAATTCTGGGTGAAGATTTCGTGGACGAGATAGTCGGGATTATCTTCGTCCATCTTGATTTCTTCGAGAATGACGCCGCGTTCCCGCGCGATGTCTTCGGCTGCGAACGTGGGATGGAGCACGAGATCAGAGAGAATCTCGAGGGCAACGGGAAGATGCTCGTCAAGCACCTTCACGTTAAAACAGATGCATTCCTTGGACGTGAACGCATCCATGTTGCCGCCGATGGAGTCGACCTGGCGGGCGATCTCCTCCGCCGAGCGGTGCTTGGTCCCTTTGAAGACCATGTGCTCAATAAAATGGGAGATGCCGTTGGACTGCGGAGTTTCGTCGCGCGAACCGGTTTCGAGCCAAATGCCGATGGAAGCCGAACGGATATGTTCCATCTGCTCGGTGATGACAGTCAGGCCATGGGGCAAGACCTGACGGCGAATATTGCGGACTTCTTTTACCATATGAAAGCAGCGCGCTCGGAATGAAAGTATCTTCTTCTATTCTGACATATTCGGCAGGGAAGGCGCGTCGTGCGAGGAATAAAAGTACGCTTTTAATATCAGCAACTTACGAGGAAGAGCCTATGGGGCTTGTTTTCCCGGGCTAGCGCGTTTTGTTTGCCAATGAGTAAACACTCAAATTTGTCGCTTCTGGGGATGGACCGGGAAGAACTCGCCGACTTGATAAACGAGGCGGGCGAACCTGGGTATCGCGCAAAGCAGATCTTGGACGCCGTGTATCGTCAGCGCGTGGAATCGCTCGATCAGATTTCGACTCTGCCAGCAGAGTTCCGCGAAAGCCTGGCGCGGAATGGGGTAAGCGTCGGCGCTCCGCGAATCGAGCAGAAATTCGTTTCACAGGATGGAACGGTTCGCTATCTGATTGCTTTCGCCGACGGCCAGAGCGTCGAAGCGGTGTGGATGCCCGAGGGTGACGGCGGAGAAGCTGGAGATGGCAGCGAAGCCGGAGAAGAGGCTCAAGAAACCAGGTCACGACCCGGCCGTTCCACCATCTGCATTTCCAGCCAGGTCGGGTGCGCGGTGGACTGCCAATTTTGTTTAACGGCTCTGCTTGGCATCAAGCGCAATCTCTCCGCTGGAGATATTGTCGGACAGGTCTGTGCGGTGCTCAAAGATCAGCAAGTCTCGCCGCCGGAAGATCGTATCAATCTCGTGTTCATGGGGATGGGCGAGCCGTTCTTGAACTACGACAATTTCACGAAGGCAGCGCGCTTACTGGTAGAGAATGTCGGTATTGCCGAGCGCAGAATGACAGTATCGACGGCGGGCATCGTGCCGCGAATTTATGATTTCGGCAGGGAACGCATTCGTCCGAAGTTGGCGATTTCGCTGAATGCATCGAATGATCTGTTGCGTACACGCCTGATGCCGCTGAACAAAAAATGGAATCTGGAGATGCTGATCGCGGCGGCGCGAACGTTTCCTTTGCGCACGCGCGAGTGCATAACCTTCGAGTACGTGCTGATGGGAGGCGTCAACGACGAACCGTCGAACGCGAAGGAAGTGGCGGAGTTGGTCCGCGGGATGCGCTGCAAGGTAAATCTCATTGCGCTGAATCCCGGCCCGGGTGTTGAATTTGCGACGCCCAGCCCCGAACGAGTTCTGGCCTTTCAGAACTCCTTGCGAGCGTCGGGCGTACCTGCTTTTGTGCGCCGTCCTCGAGGCCGCGATATTTTTGCCGCGTGCGGACAACTCAAGAGAACGGTTGAGTCTGCCACGCCGGCATCGTCACTTCACTCGATTTCTCCTGCGAGGGAGTAATCAGCGGCAGTTCTACCCGGATCACCACGCCAGAGTGCGCACCTTCCGGGCAAAGCAGCCGTCCTCGATGTTGCTTAAGGATTGCCTGGCATGCGTTGAGGCCCAGGCCGGAGAAAATTCCTCCGGAGGCTGGGTTGTTCTCTTCCGGCGGGAGAGACTTGTCAGTTGAAATCTGAATCACAGCCGTCTCTTCGACGGATTCCGCGGAGACGATCAGCCGGCCGCTTTGGAGTCGATCGACGGCGCTCAGTGCGTCGTTCATGATTTGCACGCAAACTTGAAGGAGCTGGTTGGAATCCCCCCGCACCAGCAGGAGAGCATCAGAAAATTCCATCTGTATCTCGGTTTGCCGGGTCTGCCACTGCGATTGCGAAAGTTTCACAGCCGTGCGCAGTAGGGTTTTGAGATCGACCGGAGCAAACGTAGCCGGCGTCGGTTTGGCAAAGCTCAGCAGGCTGGCCACCAGGGATTTCGTGCGGCGCGTGTGTTGCCCGATTTTTGCCGCCAATCTGTTTTGTTCTGCATTCATTGGCTGGCTTAAGAGTAAGAGATCAGAGTAGCCCAACATCGCGGTAATGGGGTTATTCAGTTCATGCGCCGCGCCGGCCACAAGTTGGCCGATGGAGGCCAATTTTTCCGATTCCGTGATCTGTGCCTGCAGGTGCTTAAGATTGGAAAATGATTGTTGCGAGTGCGTGAGCAAGCGAAGCAGTTCGCGGTCCAGAAGGTGCTGGCGAACGAAAACCATAATCCCGATCAGAATTGCCGCGCCCAGCGTCAGCTCCAGACGGAAGGATTTTATTTGGTCTGGAACGGTCTCGAGGAGCGCCCATACTCCGAACAGCGGCATGCTGAAGGCGGCAATCATGCCGAGGCGCGCCAGCCAAACGCCATCATGGGTATAGGCCGAGCGTCCTTCGGTTTGCGGACTACGTGGCTGGGTCTGCAGGCCGATGATGGTGATCCAGGCCATGGAAATCGCCAGGGGAATGTCGTACAGGCTGCCGGTATAGTACATTCCGCGGCCGAGAGCCCAGTTGGCGACGTAAGAACTCACTGCATAAGTCAAACAGGCGCCGAAAAGACTCGCGTAGAATTTTCTCCAGCCATTCTTACTGCTCCGCCAGGAGAAAAGGATCGTGCTGAGCAGCGCGACCTTTTCAATCAAATACAACGAATTCAAATTGCGCAGGTAGGGTGCCGCGTCCGGTACGACGTACTGCCAGGGGATCACGGCCAGGACATAGAGATAAACCCACCAGACCAAAAGCAGGGCAAAATCCAAGTTGCGCAGCCGGGCGGCGTATTCATCCTCCTGAACATGCGGGCGCAGAGCCAGAGCCGCCATGAGCGGCACCATGTGCAGGAACAGCACAATGTCTCCCACGAAAAGATCCGGCACTTCGGCCCGCAAGAAAACTTCAAAATAAACCCAGAGCACCTGATAGCAGAACCAAAGCCCCATGCCGGCGGCGATAAGAATCCAGAACAAGCGCAATCGCCCGTTGGTTCGCGCAATAAGATGGATGAGGGAAAGTGTTCCGGATAAAAGCAAAAGAAACTGGATCCCGTCGCTGAGGGCCGTGAGGGCAAATGACTGCGGAAGCACCAAGGCAGCGATAGTAAGGACGGCTAAACAGGCTGCGACCGTTGCCGCCCACACCTTATAATACTTTCGCAAGACGGTGATCCTCGCAGGTCATTCTAGCCCCACTCAGATCACAGCCTGGGTTACGGAAGTAATCTGGATGAGAGCGGATATTAGCTCGTCTACAACTGGCAAAGCGATCTCTCGAGGCAAGGGGCCAATAAACTTGCACTTGCTAATGTGTTTTGTTTTCAATAATATGCCTGTCGTTAGCATGCCTGCCGATTTTTCATCGTCGAAACAGACAAATACGTTTTAGCGGGTTGCGACGAGTTGCGTGTGAATTCAAACAAAAGTTTTCTCGGCGGACGTGGATCTGCAGCTGACCCCAGCGAGGTCCGCCGCACGGAGCGCTGGCTGGCGACTGCCCGCGTATTCCTGGCGGTTTCTGCCCTGGTGGCTATTCGCATGGATCCGACGCAGCTGGGGAATTCCCCGGCGGCCTATGGACTGCTGGGCTTCTACATGGGCAATAGCATCCTGGTGCTGATGCTCCTGCGACGGCGGAAAGCGTCAACGGCTTCGTTTCGTATTATGGTGCACGCGGCCGACATTGTTTGGCCGGCGTTCATCTCGGTATTCGGGGACGGTCCGAGAAGCCCGTTCATCCTGTTCTTTGTTTTTGTCCTGACGGCCGCGGCTTACCGGTGGGGTCTGTGGGAGACGCTCGCAACCGCTGCAGCGGAAGTCGCCTTGCTGTGGGCGGAGAGTTTCCTGCTGTTCCAGGTGTGGCTGGCTCGCGGGAGAAGCCTGCCCTGGCATATTTTCTCCGGCCTGCGAATGAATACGACTGAGTTCGAACCGCAGCGTCTGTTCATGCTGTCGGTTTACTTGCTAGTTATGGGCTTGCTCCTCGGTTACCTTTCCCAACAGCAAAAACGGTTGCGCGCCGAAAAGGCGGTTGTCACCAGCATGCTGGCCAAAGTGCGCGTCGAAGCCGGACTCACCGGAACCATGCAGCAGATGTTCCAGGAGATTCTGGACATCTACCGAGCCCGACAGCTGGTTCTCGCCTCGCAGGAGATTCACAGCCACCGAAGTTTTCTTGGCGAATTGCTCGGTGATAACGACAAGGGAGTCCCGTCGGATTTCGTGTGGCTTGACTCCGGAATCAAGCAGGCGAAGGATTACCTGGAGGATATCCCGGGCGAAGTTTGCCACGCCACCAAACAGGGGAATCGGTGGTCGATGGTCGCGCTCGACGACGACGGCGTCCCAATATCTTCTCCGTCGATAGCTCCTATCCTTCGCCTGAATGAACGGCAAGCTTTTCAATCGGTAATTGCCATTTCCTTTATCTTTGGAACGGAATGGCGAGGCCGCATTTGGGTGTTCGATCCGGTGCTGGAAGGAGATATTCAAGAGCAGCTGCGCTTCCTGCTCGACCTGCGGACGCAAGTTGGACCGGCCATCTATAACGTTTACCTGCTGCACCGGTTGCGGCGGCGTGCCGGAGCGGCCGAGCGGGCGAGGTTTGCCCGGGAACTGCACGACGGAGCTGTACAATCGTTGATCGCAGTGGAGATGCAGGTGGATGTTCTGCGCCGCCAGGCAGAAAACTCGCCCGACATCGTGGATAGTGAACTTAAACGAATCCAGGGCTTACTGCGCGAGGAAGTGCTGAAACTACGGGAGCTGATGCAGCAGATGAAATCGATGGACGTGGATTCCCGTAAGTTTCTCCATGTGGTCGGCGATACGGTGGAACGATTTCAACGTGAGACCGGGATTTCGGCGCGCTTTGTGACGGATATCGAAAAGCCCGAGATGCCGGAAAAAATTTGCCGCGAGCTGGTACGGATCGTGCAAGAAGGTCTGGTGAACGTTCGCAAGCACAGCCAGGCCCGGCATGCGCTGGTTCGCTTGAGTGAAAGTCCCAGCCAGTGGAGCTTGACCATGGAAGACGACGGCAAAGGCTTTCCCTTTGCCGGCAGGTTGACCCAGGATCAGCTTGACCGGATGGGAAAAGGACCGATGATTATAAAGGAACGCGTAGGTTTAATTGCCGGCGCGCTCACGGTAGAATCGAATCCCGGCGTGTGGGCCCGCCTGGAAATCAAGGTACCAAGGGGTGGAGAGGTCTCCCATGAACTTTAAGAAGTCTCAACCTGTGCGGATTGTGATTGCGGATGACCATCCGATTTTCCGCGATGGCTTGCGTCGTCTTCTGGAAACTGAATCTGACCTTAAAGTAATCGGCGAAGCCTCTGATGGGGCGGAAGCCGTCAAACTTGCCCGCCAACTAAAGCCCGATATTCTTTTGCTCGATCTCGCCATGCCGAAGCACCCGGGATTGGAAGCTCTCCGCGACCTGAGCACCGGCAATACCGGGAGCCCCGTTCGAGTCATTCTCTTAACCGCGGCAGCGGAGAAAAGCCAGATCGTCGAAGCCCTGCAACTCGGCGCTCGGGGCGTGGTTCTTAAGGATTCCGCGACCCAGCTTCTGCTGAAGGCCATCCATACAGTAATGTCGGGCGAATACTGGGTGGGACGCGAGAGCGTCTCGAACCTGGTGCAGTACTTGCGAACCCTGGTGCAATCGTCCAGCGATGAAGCGCGGCAAAAGAAATTTGGCTTGACGCCGCGTGAGCTGGAAATCGTGGCGGCGGTGGTCGCGGGATATTCCAACAAAGAAATCGCGGAGTACTTCAAAATCAGCGAAGACACCGTCAAGCACCATCTGAGCAATATCTTCGACAAGCTGGGCGTGTCGACCCGGCTGGAGCTGGCGCTCTTTGCCGTGAATCAATCACTGCCACTCAAAAGTATTGCTTGAAGTTACTATCGCTATCTAAAGTAATGTTGGTGGCACTTACGGGCCATTGGCGGCCACAACGACGACAAATTACCATGTTTGCACGATTCGCCTCGGCTGGGGTTGACCCGTAACAGCGGGAAGGCCAATTTCCTTGCAATTCAGAGGAAACGGTGCAGGTTGAGGCAGTCCTGTAAAGAAACGGAGCCTCCGTGCCTAAAATGCTACAAAAACTTTGGAAGGATGAGAGCGGTCAAGATATTGCCGAATACGCCGTAATGCTCGCCGTCATCCTGATAATCGTGGTGGGCACGATTCGTCTCATCGGCTCGAACGCCAACAACGTGTTCTCCAATGTTGGCAGTTCCATCCAATAGCGGACGATTAAAATCGCGCATGCCCGCAAGCCTGGCGAGTTTGCGAGACTGTGTTCTGCGTTCTCCATTCCTTGGGGTTGCAGGCGGTTAGAAACCATCGTCTCTGCTCGGCAACTTTTTCAGCAGCGTACTATCTTGGGACTCTCAATCCCCTTGGTTGCGTTGCGCGTATCGACTACCAGCTGTGCCTCGCTGACAATCTTTCGGTAGTCGTAATCGGAATGGTCGGTCACGATCACGATGCAATCGTATCCACCCAGCTGTTTCAACTCCGCGCATTTCATCTGCAGATCGTATTTGCGGCCTTTTCCGATGAAGGGGAAGTAAGGATCGTGATAGCTGACCTGCGCTCCTTCCTTCTGCAAGAGTTCAATGATGGTCAGGGCAGGAGATTCGCGCAGATCGTCGATGTCTTTCTTGTAGGCGACGCCTAATACCAGAACGCGGGCGCCATTCATCGATTTCTTATGCCGGTTCAGCGCCGCGCCCACCGACGCCAGCACATGATAGGGCATGTTGGTGTTGATTTCTCCCGCCAGTTCAATGAATCGCGTGCGGAAATCCCACTCCTTGGCCTTCCACGACAAATAAAACGGATCGACCGGAATGCAATGCCCTCCGAGTCCGGGTCCCGGATAAAACGGGTGGAAGCCAAAAGGCTTGGTGGAAGCCGCCTCGATTACTTCCCAAATATCGATTCCCATTCGCAGGCACAGCAGCTTGAGTTCATTGACCAACGCGATGTTGACGCAGCGATAGATGTTTTCGAGCAACTTCGTCATCTCCGCGGTCGCCGGGGAAGAGACCGGAACCGTTCTGCGGAAGATTGAACCGTAAAGCGCTCCAGCCAATTCCGAAGCCAACGCATTTACTCCACCGACAACTTTGGGAATGTCGTGGCGGGCTACGCTGGTGTTTCCCGGATCTTCGCGTTCGGGCGAAAACGCCACATAGAATTCATTTTCTGATTTGGACGATCCGCGAGCCGCCTTCAGATTGCTGCGATTTTCTTTCTCCAGAATCGGCACCATCACTTCTTCCGT
>JASHTD010000312.1 GCA_030040725.1 Candidatus Sulfotelmatobacter sp.
GCGTGCGAGGTCTATTTGTGGCGAGAATTTATTTTTACGGACTTCGACCACAGGCCCCGAACGTACAAGCCTGGATTCCGTTGGCCGCAGAGACGCACACGAACAATCATCGGCTAGGGATTTGGCGAATGTTGCAAAATCGAGGGGCGACTCAAGCAGGCCTTCCCGCCATTCAGCCAAGGTTATGGCAATTTGATCGTGATACTTCTCTGTGGTGAAGTCATCAAAACCAGGTTGCGTCTTGAGCAAAAGCGCATCGAGCGGCCGCTGCGACCGATAATGAGGACGAAAGCGAAACTCGCCTTGGGAAGAAAATTGAGGCAGAGAATCGAATGCCAGGTCGAGAGCAATAGGAGCAATCGCGAATCCGCCCAGCGAGGCGGGAAGCATCGCCACTGAGGCTCCCTGACAGCAGCGCACAAGAAAATCGCGACGGCCAGGGCTCGGCAAGTCAGGCCCGATCTGCGGGCGTATCTTCCTTCCGGCGCTCAGAGCGATGCCCCCGCATGGCCGACATCAGGTCGGAAGCTAACGGATTGACGGCTGACGCCGACATTCACAAGAATCCATGCCATGTGTGCTTAAATGATGCCATGTTCGCCCGCAAAATTCGTGCGGAATATGTGGATCGGGGCAGGACGGTTCCTTGTCCTCTGAAATGGCTCGACAGTTTTTCGATGCGCAACTTTACCAACGCCAGTGTGTTCGACGATACAGTGCCGGTAGCGGACGGACTGATGGAGATTGGAACGAACGTCCCATTAGAACAGCTTCGGGAGGCAATGGAAGACTGGTTTCGGCGGAAGGGGTACCTGCCCAAGGACTCGAAGTTGTTACTGGAAGAGCTGTAAGGGTTGACGGAGACTACGCACAAGGTTGTGGTTTCACGCTTTGTGCCGCTCGAGGCACGATGAGGTTCGCAAATAGTAAGGTGGGTTCCGGCGAGTGGTACAGGAAAACACTGAATTGGTCGTGCAGGAGGAAGTGAAGTCTCGGAAACCCTCGGTTTCGCTTGGGCATCCGATTTCTTGCGCTTAGGGTTTCGGGAGCGTAGTTTTTCGGTGAGGTCGATTGTCGGTGAAGTGATTGCGAGGTGAGCGCATGAATTACCGACTGCAGTTGTTTCGGTTATCGGGTCTGCGCGAGGCAGAAGATCCTTCCCTGCAAAAGAGCCCCATGCAGATTTCCGCCTCCGAGTGGAAGGACCCTGAATTTTTCCGCTCGTGGATGGTATATGAGTTTGATCTCGAGGAGTCGCGCGCCAGCGGCCGCATAAACTGGGACACGTTACTCGGTTTATCGCTGGCCCTCAGCATTGGCGCAGGATTTTGGACAGCGGCCGGCCTGTTGATCGCGTACTTGTGGTAGCAGCCCGTTCTGGATTTCGCTGTTAGGCTTCGAGCGGCTACGGCGTCTACTCGGACGCCTATTGGGAATAATGCAACAGCGACATCACGTTGTATCCCTTCAAGCGCTCCCGCCCATGGAGAAAGTCTAGCTCCACGACGAAACCGAGACCGGCAATCTCCGCTCCGAGTGAGGCGGCCAGTTTCGCGGTGGCTTCGGCCGTGCCTCCAGTGGCGAGCAGATCGTCGACGATGAGCACTTTCTGGCCTTTCTGAATGGCGTCTTTGTGCATCTCGAGAGAGTTGGTGCCATACTCGAGCGCATAGTCGAACTTCACAGTTTCCGCGGGCAGCTTCCCGACCTTGCGCACGGGAACGAATCCGGCATTTAGGCGATAGGCAAGGGCGGGCGCGAAGATAAAGCCGCGGGCTTCCATGCCCAGCACGAGATCCACTTTTTGATCGACATACTGCTCCGAGAGGCGGTCGACGAGCGTGGCGAATCCGACTTTGTCTTTCAGCAAAGTCGTAATGTCGTAAAAGAGAATGCCTTTTTTCGGGAAATCGGGAACCTCGCGGATCAGGTGCTTCAGCTGAACATCGTCAAGTCTTGATCTGGGCAAGCTACCATGCTCCTTCAATGTGAAATGAACTGAGGTTGGTGGAAGGCCGGACCTCGGAGACTTCCACGTTGTCGACCCGCGCGGCACGCGGACCTTGACGCAGGCGAGAATGCAATCCGGAAAGCTGATCGCTGGTTCCCTGAGCCAGGATTTCGACCGTGCCATTGGCGTTGTTGCGGACCCAGCCCGAAATGCCGAGCATGTGGGCCTCGCGCTCGACAAACCAGCGAAAGCCGACGCCTTGCACTCGGCCACGGACTAGAAAGCGGCGCGCCTCGGTCGTTTTCTCTATGGAGGTCATAACCTGTCATTATAAGCAGAGGATCGGTTTCGCGAAATGCGGAGTTGATAGGTGGTTCATGGAAGATTTCCCCTTATGCCGCATAAATTTGAGATAAAAGATTTCTGGATCGCCGTCGTCCAGTCCCCGAACCTGCCCAACCAGCTTGTACCCCATTTTTTTAAGTAGCCTCCGCATTGGCAGATTGCTCCTGTTCGTCGATGTGAAGAGCTTTGCATGTGTGCAGATGCTCTCGATTTGAGAGATCAGTAGAGCCGCAAGTCCTCGGCCGCGCTCGGCGGGGTCGAGATATACGAGCGACATAAACGCTTGATGAAAGAAAAGCGAGCAGTCAATGATTCCATAACCAATGGGATGTGCGTCTTTTACCAAAACCCAGCATGCGCCTGTGGAAATTGCGCATTTTATCTGCGAAATGCGAGCACTGTCTGCTTGTGCGACATGATCGAATCTGACAATCGATTCAAGATCCTCCGGTTCGGCCAACCTGACCTTTATCTCGGATTTTACGTTTCGGCTCATATCTCTCAGAATTATGAGTCCGTCGAGAATACCTCCTCAGAGCGCGGGAACTGCCGAGCCCCCGCAAAGATCCTTCGACTCCGTGAAAACTTCGCTTTGCGAGGTTCTCGCTTCGTTCAGGATGGCAGATTGAGGCTCAGGCTCTCGACAAATACACGCCTTCGGCCGTATCCACTTTGATCTTCTCGCCTTCGTTAATGAACGGAGGAACCTGGACGACTAGTCCGGTTTCGGTTTTTGCAGGTTTCGTCACGCTCGACGCGGTTGCAGTCTTCAGTCCGGGCTCGGTTTCAATGACTGTCAATTCAACCGTCTGCGGCAGCTCAATGCCAACCGCTTTGCCATCGAAAAACTCAACTTTGATTTCCAGATTGGCAATCAGGTAATCGACAGCATCGCCGAGTACTTCTTTGGTCAGGTGAGTCTGCTCGTAGTTCGACGTATCCATGAAGTAGTAATTATCGCCGTCGGCATAAAGAAACTGCATTTCGACTTCGTCGACGTTGATTTTTTCGATAGGATCGGGCGAACGGAAGCGGTGCTCGAACATGGCGCCGGTGCGCAGGTTCCGCAGCTTGGCCTGAATAAAGGCGCGCAGATTGCCGGGCGTGCGATGCTCGACGCTGAAGACAGAGTGCAGATCATTGTTATGCTTGATGATCATGCCGGGACGCAGCTGCGTGGCAGGGATCGACATGGGCTCGGGACTATCTCCTTCGAAATAAGGCAGTTTGCTGAGGCGGCGGCAAGGGGCAGGCCGCATTTTCCGCCGCACAAGGGCAAAAAATTATTTTACACTCAGGCCCCGGGAAAGGAAACCTTTCCACGCCTGCAATTCTCCAAAGAGGACGGCTCGGCGCGGAAGGCGTGAAAATTCGCTTGTATCCCTGCGAACGACTAAGATGAGTGAAGGAGAGCCGCAAGACTCGAGGTAAAGAGAGGTCACTATGCGTTTTGGAAATTATGAATCCTCGGAAGGAACAAATGTGGGTACGGCAATCACTTTTTTGCTG
>JASHTD010000154.1 GCA_030040725.1 Candidatus Sulfotelmatobacter sp.
TTACTACTGCGAATCGCCATCTCGATCGTGTCTATCCGTAAATAAACTGCAGCATATTTCTTCACCACAGCTCTTGCGAGCGTGGTCTTTCCGGTACCCGGCAGTCCTCCAAACACGATCAGCAAAACATGATCCTCCGGTTGATTGTATAGCCAAGCTAGCGGGCGGATCATCGCCCCACAAACGAAGTCATTTCCCCGGAGGGCTGGTTTACACCAGGTCAGATCGGCGCTTCAAAACGATGGTTGGTGAAAAATCCCGATTACACGCGAAATCCTGTCAATGAGTGCTAACGCCTGTTAGCGTCAGTTGAGGTTGACTTCTAAGCTGCTTATCAGGACCTAAAGGAATGTAACGGTTGCCTGTTTGACGGGCGCAAGCGCGACTGGCGAGGCATTTCTGCCACCACCGCCTGACTTCCTGCGCAGGAAGCGGTTCATGGGTTCGGAATACAGGTTCGCTACTCCGGCACCCAACAATCCTGAAACAAGAATGGCGGAAACAAACAAAAAAGGCACACCAGCTAGGGGCATACCGGCATGCAGAAACAGACCAAAAAACGTAAACACCACGAACATGTGCGTGAGGTAAATCTCATAGCTGTACCGGCCCATCCGCAGTAGTGGAGCGAACATGCGCGGACTTCTCCATTCCGTTTGTGCGGTAGCAGCTATGAACATGCATGTCCCCACACCAAGGATAGTGAAATTCAGTCCTATGTTTCCAAGCCATCCGCTATAGGCTTGCTGAGAAAATATGAGACTCGCAGAAGCGATTACGGACCCTGCGATGCCTAGTGTCCAGAGCGCTCCGCGCGAGAAGCGCCTGCTTGAAACGATCAAGGCTGTGAGGCAGCCCAGGGAGATTCCCTCCATGCCGCCGAGATAGGAATATTCTTCTGCGATTGCGCTGCCGTGAGCGAACAGAGTCCGGCCGAATGGACCAAGAACGACGAAAACGAAGAGTACTGCGGGGAAGACGATGCTGCGACCGAACAGTCTCTTGCCGCCAAAGAGCAGACACGCCAAGGGAAAAAAGAGATAGAACATCTCCTCTATCGAAAGAAACCAGAGGATATCCCAATTGCCGGGCAAGTATCCACGATGAATCTCCAACTCGTTAACGTGGAATGTCAATACGGCGAGCACGGCACGTCCAAGCCCCCCGGTCTTTGCCGTGACCACATATCTGTGAGCATGTGCTAAATGCAGGGTGCAAAGAATCGCGATCAGGAGGAACAGGAGAGGTGCGATACGTGCAAACCGAAACAGGTAGAAACCCCGCGTGGAGACCTGAGAAAGAGAACCCCAGCGCCGGATCGTGATCGAAGTGATGAGAAATCCGGAGACGACAAAAAACATCTGCACGCCGAGTTGGGCATTCCAAACGAGAACGTGCACGAGTTGTGCCGGCAGAAACTCGGTGTAGGGTACGTTTGCGCCGAGCAGTCGGATGTTGATGTGGTTCATCAGGACGAAAAAGATGGCGAGACCTCGGAGCAAGTCGATGCCATCGAGACGCCTGCCGACGAGGGTGCGGGACGTGGAATCGGGAAGAGCCACGTCTCATTGTGCATCAAAACCACAATGGCAAGATCGCGCCCCGCGTCCGAATGAAGCCTACTTGTTACTGCGTGACGCTTTTGTCGCCGACAGTCCCAGACACTGCGATTTTCTAGTAATTACTGAAAAGCGGTACTGGCGATAACGAGGCGATAAGGAATAGATCCCAACGAATGCAAACTGGATCGCAGGCCCCACTCAGTTCCACAGTGGTCAGCAAATATGAAATTATGCCGACGGTTGACGTAACATCCTGATTTCAGTCATCGGGGGCAAAACCGTCATGCCTGATTGGTACTTCCGCCCAATAAAGTCGCCGTATTTGTTTTTGATATTGGGAGTCGTCTCCATTTCTGCGGCTGCGGTGTTTACATGTATGGGCAAAGTGTGGGTCCGTTTTAGTGGCTGGGTCTATCGCGCTGAAGAACCGGGGTGGTTTTGGTGGGAAGTCGCACTGGATTATCTTATCGGTGTTTGTTTCATCGGATACTTCTTGTTCGCTGGTTGGCGATAAATCCCGATTTCACTCATTGAGGGGCAATGAGTGCTAACGCCTGTTAACAGAAGTTACCGCGCATCTATTTTTGAGTAATGCAAAAGAAAAGCCGCCCGAAACCGAGCGGCAAATTCTGTGCTGGCTGAGCCGGCGGCGTTTACTTCGTCGCTATCAGTGCGGGCTGAGCAGCGGCTACTTGCGCCTTCACCTGCTGCAAAGTCTGGCGTGTAGCCCGAAGCTCAGACTTTAGATCACGAATCTCCCGCTGTTGCTGCTTGACCGCCTCAATCAACAACGCCGTCAGTCGGCTATAGTCCACAGCGCGGGCATCCCTGCCGTTGTCTTCATAAGTAACGATCTCCGGAACGACCTTCCCAACGTCTTCGGCGATCACGCCGATCTCGTGCTTGCCCGAGTCCTTCTGATCGTACGAGACGCCGCGCAATAGCTCGACTTTGTTCAATGCGTTCTGTAGGGGATGGACGTTGGTCTTCCATCGGCGGGAGCTGTAGGTTTCCCAGCTATCACTCACTGGGTGCCCGGCGCCGCGTGCGATGGTCAGGACATTTGACGGGGTTTCAGTGCCGATGCCGACTTTAACAGCGTATTGTCCTGTGCCGCCCAGCACCAGCGAATTACTCTGCCCGACCACGGCATGGGCACCTATGGCCGTGGCATTGGTGATGCCGTCAGATGCAGTGCAGTCCCAGCCTATGCACGTGAGCAAGCTGCCCGTGGTGTCGGAGTAAAGCGCCTCTTCGCCGACGGCGGTGTTGAAGGCGCCCGAGGTGTTGGAGTAGAGCGCCTGATAGCCCACTGCGGTGTTGTACACTCCGAGCTCGAGGGCGGAGTCCCCGGTATTGGAGTAGAGCGCCTGGTAGCCAAAAGC
>JASHTD010000155.1 GCA_030040725.1 Candidatus Sulfotelmatobacter sp.
CGGGTAAATCCCCACTGATTTTGGGTTCTTCAGCACTTTTCGAATCTGTCGGCCGACAATGAACTCTTCTCCCGGATTCAGGAGGAACGTCGTGACCACCAGCGCATTGGGTTGCGCCGGAACGCCCTGCGAAGAACTCGTGCTTGCCGTATGAGGATTTAATTCGATGCATGGCGTGGCCGTGCGCAGGCGCACCCGCAGCTCGCGTGCAGAAGCGCCGATGACGCCGGGATCAAAATTGATCATCAAGTGAGGCACATGATTGGCCAATTCCGGCACCATGATGCTGGTTTGCACGCTGGGGATGTTTTTTACCATGCCGATGATCACTGCCATGCGGTCCCGCGATTCCTTCTCCATCCCTTCATCTGTTTTCGAGAGCAGCCAATCGACAGCTGCAACCATTCCGACAATCTGTTCTTTTGCGACTTTCATTCCACGGCCGACTGAGTCTGCCGGGCAGATATTTTGCTGCGCCAGATCGGTATATTTTTTCTTGCCCAGCAGGAGGCCGGCGTTTTGCGGGCCGTGGATGTCTTTTCCACCTGAAAAAGACACCATATCGAATCCCATTTCCGTGTACTTCCAGAGATTTGAAATCGGCGGCATATCGGCGGCAGCATCCAGATGGCACGGGACGCCTTTGTCGTGGGCAACGGCGATCCAATCCTCACGGCTGATTCCAACCGCGTCCGCCGCATTGAAATAATTGGTCATCACGGTGTTCGGACCGAGCGCCTGTTTGTAGTCGTCGAGTGTGACCACGTCGACAATCTTGGTCCCACAGATTTGCATAGCGACATCGTATTCATAGCGATGAATTTTCTGGACGACGATCTCATTCTTCGGAAATTGTGGAGTGCCGATCAGGCTTGGAATGTCCAATGGATGGCAGTTGTTTGCGGCCATAACGGAAGCTGCGGTCGCGATCGTGATCGCCGAAGATGCGCCGCAACTGATGCAGCAGCCTTCGGCTTTCAGCTTCTCTGCGATATAGGCTCCAGCTTTCTGCTGCAATTCCTCAAGGTGTACGGGATGCAATGCGGCCTGAGCAACCGCCGCGCGCACGGGAGGCGGCATCACCGCCCCGGTGAGTTCCGTGTAGGTGCCCGCAGCATTGATCAGCTTCGTTACGCCGAGCTTGTCATAGTAGTCCGGATGCTTACGAGCCGAACTGCTTGAGGCCGTAGAGGCGAAAGCATCCGTCGCTCTGCTGAGTATCGGCACAGCACCCAAAGCAGCGATCGTGGTCTGCGAAGCGCGAAGGAAATTCCGGCGAGAATAAGACGGCCGATCATCAGGACGCTTGGAATTTTTCATCTCGATATTCTCTTTGGTGCGGCATGGCGCTCTCGGCTACTTAATAATCCCTCTCTCCGCCCCCTCAATAAACCGGATCAGCCGATCGACATCCTCGCCGCGCTCCCGTTCCGCCTTAAGCTTCTCCAGCGCTTGCGAAGTGTTCATCTTCGACGCCAGCAAGGTCTTGTACGCATGATGCAATTTGCGAATTCGCTCTTTGGAAAATCCGCGCCGCTCAAGCCCGATCTTGTTCAATCCGTACGCGTGCGTGTCGCGCGAAGCTGAAGTCATGGAAAACGGCAGCACATCCTGCGTGATCGTCGTCCCTCCGCCAACGTACGCGTGCGCGCCGATCCGCACAAACTGATGCACCGGGCATAACGCCCCCACGACTGCCCATTCTTCGACAATCACGTGTCCGGCGAGCGTCGCGCCGTTCACCAGCATGCAGTGGTCGCCGATCACCGTGTCGTGCCCGATGTGCGTATACGCCATGATCAGCGTGTGGCTGCCCACGCGCGTCAGACCGCCGCCTTTCACCGTTCCGCGGCTGATGGTCACGCACTCGCGAATTTCGTTGTGGTCGCCGATCTCTAGGCGCGTAGGCTCGCCTTTATAAGTTACATCCTGCGGCGCCATGCCGATGGCGCAAAAGGGAAAGAAAGCATTATCCGATCCGATCTTCGTTGGTCCCTCGATCGCCACGTGGGAAATCAGCCGGCAATTTTCTCCCAGCTCCACTTCCGGCCCGATCACGCAATAAGGTCCGACTCTGCACGATGCCGGCACGCGCGCGCGCGCATCGATGATCGCGCTGGGATGGACATTCATTGTTTTGCTATCGGCCGGTCGCGCCGCTTCGCAGGTTACCGGAGCCGGATTCATTCCGCCGCGACATCCCCCGACGATTCTCCCCGCCCGCGCTCGCTGTCGATCAGTTGGCACGACACGGTCGCTTCTGCCACTCGTTTGCTGTTGACATAAGCGCAGCCGTGCATTTTCGCCGCCGTCATCCGCGGCACCGCCCGCCAGCCCGCTACTTCCAC
The DNA here is from genome assembly GCA_030040725.1 of Candidatus Sulfotelmatobacter sp. Taxonomy (GTDB): domain Bacteria; phylum Acidobacteriota; class Terriglobia; order Terriglobales; family Acidobacteriaceae; genus Sulfotelmatobacter. The sequence goes on from JASHTD010000155.1 coordinate 2,349, forward strand.
CTCAATCCGCAACTGGTCGCCAGGCCCCACCGGGCGCCGGAACTTGGCCCGCTCGATGCCCGTGAACACCATGATCTTGTGGTCGCGGTCCTCCACTTCCGTGAGCAGCAGCGCGCCTCCTGCCTGGGCAATCGCTTCCACGATCAGCACGCCCGGCATGATCGGCATTCCGGGAAAATGTCCGTTGAAAAACGGTTCGTTGATGGTGACATTCTTGATCGCCACAATGCGCTCTTTGCGCTTCAGTTCCAGCACGCGATCGATCAGCAGAAAAGGATAGCGGTGCGGCAGAATTTTCAGAATATCGTGAATGTCCAGCGCCGTTTTCGGCGCCGTCGCTTCGTTCACGGGAGTGGTGCTCTCAATCATAATTCCAGCCAATCAGCCTGAAGATTATACTGTACCGCGTTTCCATTTCACGGCCTTGGGTTGACAGTTTTGGGCTTAATTGGCGGCGTCATCCCGAACGCCCGCGTTTTTACCGGCGGGCGGAGGGATCTCGTAATGCAAGGTTCCGGGAGCAAATTTCGAGAAGATAGATTTCACTTGACCGATGGCAACTAAGAATCCACTCCGCTCCGCTTCTCACGATCGCCTCCATTATTTCGAACAGCGGCGGGATCAGATCCTCGAAACCGTCCGCCAGTTGGTCGAAATCGAATCGCCCAGTGACGACAAGCCCTCCGTCGACCGCATCGCGGCGTTCCTCGTGGAAAAATTCGAAGCGCTCGGCGGCAAGACCCAGCTCCGTCGCAGCTCCGAATTCGGCGACAGCTTGCAGGTCGATTTCGCCGCAGCTCCCGATTCGTCTCGCAAGCCCGTCCTCCTGCTCGGCCACTACGATACGGTTTATCCCGTCGGAACGCTTGCAGCGATGCCCTGCAAGATCGAGAAAGGAAGACTTCGCGGCCCCGGCGTTCTCGACATGAAGTCCGGCATCGCGCTCATGCTGCATGCCATCGAGGCCCTGCAGGCCTGGCACGAGAAGGTGCCGCGCCCCGTCACCGTCTTTCTAGTTTCCGATGAAGAAGTCGGAAGCCATTCGTCGCGCGCCATCACCGAAGCTCTCGCCAAACAATCCGCCGGAGTTCTCGTTCTCGAACCCGCTGCCGACCAAGCCGCGGTCAAAACCGCCCGCAAAGGCGTCGGCGAATACACCCTGCGCGTGCAAGGCATCGCCTCGCACGCCGGTCTCGATCCCGGCAAGGGGCACAGCGCCATCGTCGAACTTGCCCGCCAGATCGCGGTTCTCGCAAAGTTCAATAATCTTCGCCAGGGCATTTCCGTCAATCCCGGCGTGCTCTCCGGCGGCACTCGCACCAACGTCGTCGCCGCCGAAGCCTCGGTCGGCATCGATGTCCGCATCAAACGCGCAAAACAGGCAGCCGGAATCGATCGCCGCTTGCGGTCGTTGAAGCCGTTCGATAAGCGCTGCAAAATCGAGATGACGGGAAAAATCAACCGCCTGCCCATGGAGCGCACCGCCGGGGTCGCCGCGCTCTACGCCAAAGCCCGCGGCATCGCTGCTCAAATTGGATGGAAGCTCGGCGAAGCCGCGGTCGGCGGCGGTTCTGATGGGAATTTCACCGCCGGACTCGGCATCCCCACGCTCGATGGTATGGGAGGTGTGGGCGACGGGGCTCACGCCATCCATGAATTCATCGAGATCGCGGAATTGCCTCGCCGTGCCATGCTTCTTGCCGGAATGATCGAAAGCGTATAACCGAGGCCGCGCTGATGCTCAAGTTCATGGTGGTGATCTGCAAACGTCAAGACATGAGTGACGCGGAATTTCAGAGCTACCTGAAAAATATTCACGGACCGCTAGCCCAAAAACTTCCCGGTCTCCGCCGCTACGTGCAGAACTTCCCGCAGGAAGGTCCCCAGCGCAATCGCCCCGCATGGGATGCAATCGTGGAACTTTACTTCGATGGTCGCGAGAGCATGGAAGCCGCCTGGGCGTCGCCCGACGGCGCCGCTTCCGATGCCGACTTGCCTTTATTCGTCGATCTCGCCCGCACCACCTGGTCGGTGGTTGAAGAAATCACAGTTCTGGATTCGCGATCTTGAACCGCAAATTTTTAGGTCTCTTCGCTTCGCGTTCCCGCTGTCACCACACCCGGCACCGGTTCTCATTGACCATCGGCGATTTCGCCGCACAGTGAAACGCCTCCTGAAATTCCGGCATGTTTGAAACCACTCCGTTGGTTCGGTACTTTTCCGGAGAGTGCGGGTCCACAGTCGCCCTCAACCTTTTCGTTGCGTCGCGCGTCTGCCCGCACCAGCTCTGCCCGTATCCCACAAAAAATCTCTCCTCCGGCGTGAGCCCGTCGATCGGCTCTAGTTTCTGCCCCTTCGTATCTTCTTGCCACGCTCGATACGCCAGAATCAACCCTCCCAGATCGGCGACGTCCTCGCCCAACGTCAGCTTTCCGTTGATCTTGATGTCGTCGATGATCACGTAATTCGAATACTGATTTGAAATGCAGCTCGCCCGCTTCACGAACTCTTTCCCATCCTCTTCCGTCCACCAGTCGCGCAAGTTTCCGTGCGCGTCAAACTGTCGCCCTTCATCGTCGAAGCCGTGCGTCAGCTCATGCCCGATCGTCCCGCCGGTATCGCCATAATTCGGGGCCGCATCCGAATCTGGATCGAACGCCGGCGGCTGCAGCACTCCCGCCGGAAAGTTAATATCGTTCATCTGCGGATCGTAATACGCGTTTACCGTCGGCGGCGTCATCTCCCACTCGCCGCGATCCACCGGCTTGCCGATCTTCGCCAGTTGCCGGTTGAACTCGAACACACGCGCCCGCTCCACGTTGCCCAGTTCGTCACCACGCACAATTTCCAGCTTCGAATAATCTCGCCACTTGTCCGGATACCCGATCTTATTCGCCATCGCGTGCAACTTCACCAGCGCCTGCTCTTTCGTCGCCGCTGACATCCACGGCAGGGTATTGATGTCCTGCTGCATCGCGTCCTCGATCTCCTTCACCATCTTCACCGCTTCCTGCTTGGCTTCAGGGCTGAAATATTTCTCTACGTAAACCTGCCCCAAGGCTTCTCCGAGATCATCGTCCACACTCTCCGTGCAGCGCTTCCATCGCGGCTTTAACACTTCCTGCCCGCGCAGCGTCTTTCCATAAAATGCGAAGTTTTCATTCACAAACGCCGACGAGAGAAACGCGGCGTCTGCATGAACCAGATGCCAGCGCAAATAGACTTTCCAATCCGCCAGGCTTTCCTTCTCCAACTCTGCATTCAGCGTTTTGAAAAAATTCGGCGACGCCACGTTCAGCGAACCGAGCGACGGCATGCCGACTTTCGCGAAGTAAGCCGTCCACTGAAAATCCGGAGCCATCTTCTCGAACTCCGCGGCCGTCATTTTGTGATCTAGGTTCTTCGGCTCTCTTCGTTCCACGCGCGTCTGCGATCCCTTGGCCAGCGCGGTTTCAATACGCATCACCGTCTCGGATTCCGTCTTCGCCGTCTCTGCCGGATCGCCCATCAGCTCAAACATTTTTTCCACGTGCGCAACATACTGCTTGCGCAACTCGACCGATTTTGCATCTTCCTTCACGTAGTAATCGCGGTCCGGCAGCCCCAACCCTCCCTGATCCGCTTCCGCAATTTCCTGGTTCGCGTCGCGAAAATCCTGCGTCGATCCAAAGTGGAACAGCACGTTGTCATACACCATCACCGCCGCCGCATCCGCCAACTGCGCTTTCGAATCGATCTGCGCAATCCTCTCCAGCTCCGGCTTCAGCGGCTCCATCCCCTTCGCGTCAATTGCCTTCTCGTCTACGCACGAAGCGTAGTAGTCGCCGATCTTCTGCTCCGCCGCGCTGCGCTTCGCATCAGGCGCCGACGCCGTCTCCAGAATTCCGCGTAGCCGCGCCACATTCTCATCCTGCATCTTCGAGTACGTATCCCACGACGACTGATCCGGAGGAATCGGATTTCTCTTGATCCATCCGCCGCACGAATACTGGAAGAAGTCCGCGCACGGATCGACGCTCCGATCCATGGACGTGACATCCAGCGCCGGCTCATGCGCGGCATTCGAGGCGGCCTGCTGAGCCGTCATCACAGAAGCGATGGAAATGATCAGAAGGAAAACGCCGCACGATCGAAACAGAAAAGTCCGAGTCATAGATATGTCTCTTTTCCGGAGCCCACGCCCCGAACATCTTCAAAGGGAAAATTTATACAGTGGGCCAACTTGAAAGTAAAATCTCGAATTTTGTTGTGGCGTCATTCCGAAGTCCCGCGCTTTCACCAGCGGGACGAGGAATCTCCTTGTCCCAAACCGACCCATTACTAAGCTTAACCCTTAGCTCTTGCTCAGCCGGATCGATCCATCCCCCGTGCGAATCGTGAGCAGGTTCCCGCCGCCATTGATCTTGCCGCGAACTTCGTTATGCTGAATCCTGCCCGCCGTCACCACCACCGGCAAATCCAGATCGATGTGCCCATCGCCGGTGTGCAGATCCACGTCCGCAGCCAGATTGTCGGGAACCGCCAGCGTCACCGATCCATCACCGCTCTCAAGCGTCCATCCACCTGACAAGGTCGAACCCGCTTCCGCCCGCGCATCCACGCGCCCGTCGCCAGACTTCAAATCGAGTTCGTCAAACCGCCCATTCACCCGGATGTGCCCGTCTCCCGTCGTTGCCGACAACTTGCCATCCACGCCATCCAGTTCCTGCGACCCATCGCCGGTGCGCAACTGCATCTCGCCCTTGAACTGCGCCAGGTTGATGTTGCCATCGCCCGTGTGCAAATCGACTCGTCCTTCGCGCGGCATCTGAATCTCGACCTCGACTCGCTTGTGATTTCCCCAATTAATAGTGATCCCCTCATGCGGAAGCCGCACATCGATCTCAACCACATCGCCCGTCTGATGCTCCTGAATCTTTACGCCGCCTTCGCCAATCTTGTATCCGTTCGTGGTTACCCTCGCCGCAATCGTGTTCTGGTCCCAAGTGGAAACGTGGATGTTGGCATCGGAAGTATCCACGCGCAGATCGGGTTTTCCCGTAATCGTGTACGTCTTTGTCCACTCGTCGGCCCGCGCGCCCATCGCGGCCGCGCAGATGAAACCGGCCACCATCGACATTGCCAGTAAGCTGATTCGGATTCGCTTCATAAACGCCTCCTTGCAAAGCAGGCACACCTCTGCCTGCTCTCTTAGACGTGATTACGCAGGATAGGTGAGATTAGTTCCGTCGACCTTCATGCTCGAGCCCCTGTCATGCTGAGCGGAGCGGAAGCCTCCGAAGGAGATTACGCGCAGTCGAAGCATCCCTACCTGCTCCTTGATGTTGAAAGTAATCGAAAAAGCAACAGCCTACGCTAGAAGCAACGCCCTAAGCTCCCAGCGCCTTTTGAATTGTCTCGGCAATCCCCGCCGTCAGCGCCTGCATCTTCTCTTCCGACTCTGCTTCCACCATCACCCGCGCCAGCGCTTCCGTCCCCGAATACCGCACCACCACACGCCCGTTTCCATCCAACTCACTCTCGGCCGCCGCAATCGCCCGCGCCACTTCCGGCACCTGCGCAAACGGAACCTTCTCCCGCACCCGCACATTCTGGATCTTCTGCGGAAACACTTTCAGGTCTCCCACCAGTTCCGCCAGTAGTTTTCCCGACCTCACGATCACATCCATCACGCGCAGTGCTGTCATCAGTCCGTCGCCGGTCGTGGCATCCCCGTCGCGAAAAATCACATGCCCCGATTGTTCTCCGCCCAGCGTCGCGCCGGTTTTCAACAACTCTTCCAGCACATATTTATCGCCCACGTTCGCCCGCAACATGCGAATGCCCGCTCTCTTCAGCGCGATCTCCACGCCCATATTCGACATCGTCGTCGCCACGACCGTATCGCCGGCCAGTTTTCCCCGCGCCTGCATGTCGCGCGCGGTCAGCAGCAGCACCCCATCTCCATTCACAACTCGTCCGGCACCATCGCAAAATAAGGCGCGGTCGGCATCGCCATCGAAAGTCACTCCCAAATCAAACTTTCCACCAGCGTCCGCCACTGCCTTCCCCAGCGTCTCCGGATGCAGCGCCCCGCACCCTTCATTAATATTTCGTCCATCCGGCGTTACGTTCGTGAACGTCGCCTGAATCCGTAGGCTCCGAAACAACTCCGGAGCTTCCGCCGTCGCCGCCCCATTCGCGCAGTCCACGAGCACCCGCAGCCCGCTCAAATCCGATGCCACGCTCCCCGCCAGCTTCTCGATGTACGCTTTCCGCAGCGCCGCTTCTCCCGGCAGTGATGGCCCGGCGACCCTCAACGCGGTATCGTCCGCCGCGTCGGTTCGTCCCAGCAACGCAAAAATCTCTTTTTCGATCTCCAGTTCGCGCGTGTCGCTCAGCTTGAATCCGTCCCTGGAAAAAACTTTGATTCCGTTGTCCGTCCACGGATTGTGTGACGCCGAAATCACCACCCCCGCCGCCATCCCCCGCGATCGCGCCAGGTACGCGATCCCCGGCGTCGTGATCACCCCCGCGCTGTGCACCTCTACGCCCACCGCTGCCATCCCCGCCGCAACCCGGTCGGCAATCCATGCGCTCGACTCACGTGTGTCCTGTCCCATCACCGCCTGCGCCTTCGACGTCGCGCGCACCAGATCGTGCCCCAGCGCCCGCCCGATCAGATACGTGCTCTCCGCCGTCAGCGGAAATTCCCCCGCCACTCCGCGGATTCCGTCCGTGCCAAATAATTTTCTCGTCTGATTACTCATTTTGGTTTTAGAAGGAAAGCGGCGCGCTGTGACTATGACTAATCAGGCCCGTCTCCAAACCTCTGTCATTCCGAGCGAGGACTTCCGGCGATCATCGCCGGAAAGCGCAGTCGAGGAATCTGCTTTATTGGCCGCGACTCAATGCCCGTTCCCCGCCGTCTTTTCCATGATCACCGTCACCCGCACCGGCACAGGATTCACCACCTGCACCAGCGGATCCGGCACATACACCATGGTCACAAACGTCGCCTGCGTGGTAGTTCCCGAAACATCCACCGGATCGGTCGTCGCCGCATCCACTTCCTGCACGTGGTGCTGCGGCCCGGTAATCGTGATCGTCTGCGGATCTACCAGCACCTTGCTGATTCTCTCGCCTTCCACGAAATTTCCCGTCACCCGCGGACGAATTTCCACCTCTCGCGTCAGCCGCGTGTCAAAGCTCAGGTGCACCTGCCCCGGCACCACCTGTACCACGTGCAGATCGCTGCTGTGGTGAATCTGTTGCGCCGTTAAATCGAACGTTCGCTCTCCCGGCTTTGCGTCTCCCAATTCCAATTCCGCATGAATATCGGTCGAGCGCAGATTGCGGATCGTGCTTTCCGGCCCGCGCACTCGAATTTGCGCGTCCGGAATCGTGATCGAACTGATCTCCAGATGTGCGGGCACATGCTGAAACTCGATCGGCACTCGCACTTCCACCTCTGCCGGTTCCTGCTCCGGCGCAATCGCCAGCCACAGCCCCGTCGCAATCAGCAGCGACAGCACTTTCAGCCAGAAGTTATGCAGCACCCAGCGCCGCAGTAAATCTTTCATAGCGGCCGCTCCGTATCATCCTCCGTGTCTCCATCCGCGCCCATCGGGGCTCGCATCCGCAGCGGAGACTCCTCGTTACTCTCGCCACCCGCGCTTTGCACGGTCACCGTCGGCAGCGCCACCGGAGCCATATATCTTTTCAGCTCGCTGCTCAGCCGCTCCCGCAGTTGCTCCGCCGTCAGGTCACGCTCAATCTTTCCGCCCACCGCCATGCTGATCGCGCCGGTTTCTTCCGAAACAATCACTGCAATCGCATCCGTCTCTTCCGTGATTCCAATCCCCGCGCGGTGCCGCGTGCCCAACTGCGTCGAGAGCACTGGATTCATCGATAGCGGCAAGAAACACGCCGCCGCCGCGACCCTGTCTTTTTGTATGATTGCCGCCCCGTCGTGCAGCGGCGCGCTTGGCCGGAAAATTGTTGCCAGCAGATCGTAGGAAAGCTTCGCGTCCATGGCCACGCCGCTCTCAATGTACGTGCGCAGCCCGATCTCCCGCTCGATCACGATCAGCGCGCCCGTCTGGTGCTGCGAAAACAAATTCGCCGCCAGCACAATATCGTCGTAGGAATCTCCGCCAGACGTGTTCCCGCGCAGAAAACTCAGTCGCCGTCCCACATCCGACAGTACATGCCGGATTTCCGACTGAAAAACCACGATGAGCGCGAAAACCACATAGGGAAGCAAGTGGCTGACCAGCCAGTTCAGCGTGACCAGCTCGCCGATCTGCGCCAGGTAAAATGCAACCGCGACCGCCGCCAATCCGGCCAGCATCGGCGCCGCCCGCGTCCCGCGGATCATGGTCAGCAACTCATAAACGATCAGCGCCACCAGCAGAATGTCGAGCACGGTAAACGACACTCGCAGCCATGGCGCCGTGATGTGCATTCACACTTCTCCTTGCCGCCCGATCCCAAAGGATGTTCCGTAGCATAAGACGAAGCCCAGAACCAAACCCAGAACGAGCTTCAGAATCCTACATTCTAATTCACCGCGATTGCCGTTCCTCGCCTCAGGCCGCGGCTCAATTTAAAACTAAACGATTCCCGGGTTGTCATTCCGAACCGGGCGCAGCTCGGTGAGGAACCTGCTTTGTCCAGTTTCTATTTTTTCGTCTCGCGTTCTTCCGTGCCTCCCGCACCTGAAGTCCCGCTCACCTTCGCCCTGATCTCACCCTTCGCCACTCTCGCCGCAATCTCATCTCCCTCCTCAACCTGCGCGGCATCTTTCACCAAAGTTCCTGCGCTATCGAACACCAGCGCATACCCACGCTCCAGAATCGCCAGCGGAGAAAGCGTCTCCAGCGCCCGTCCCATTCGCTCCAGCCGCAGCTTTTTCAGCAGCAACTGATTTCTCATCGCCGCTGCCATCGCCGCCGTTTGCGCGTCCAACTCGCCGCGAATTCCTGCCAGCACCCGCCGCAAATCGTAATGCCGCACCGCCGCCGAAACCGTTTCCAGTCTTCTACGCTTCTGTTCCTGCGAGCCGCGCACTCCCCGCTCCAGCCGGAACGTCAAATCATCCACGTTCTGTTGCCGCCGCCGGATTAAATCCATCATCCGCGCAAACGCGCCATGCTGCGCCCGCTCCGTCAGCGCATGCCGCGCTTCCAGCAACCGACGCTCCATCGCCCGCACCAACCGCTCGCGCGCCGTCTCGGCCTGGTTTTCAATCTCCACTCTCGACCGGATCACCAGTTCCGCCGCCGCCGAGGGCGTCGGCGCGCGCAGGTCGGCAACGAAATCGCAAATCGTGAAATCCGTCTCGTGCCCCACCGCCGAAATCACCGGAATTTCCGACGCCGCAATCGTCCGCGCCAGCCCCTCATCATTGAACGCCGCCAAATCCTCCGCCGACCCTCCGCCACGCGCAACAATTATCACTTCCACCGCGCGCTCATCCCCGCGAGCGCCATTGAAATAGTTCACCCCGCTGGCCACTTCAAACGCCGCCGCGTCTCCCTGCACCTGTGCCGGAAAAATCACCACATTGGCCGCCCGATGCCGTCTCTCCAGAATATTCAGAATATCCCGCAGCGCCGCCGCCTGCGGAGAACTCACCACCCCAATCCGCGCCGGCAGCGCCGGAATCGCTTTCTTTCGCTCCGCCGCAAACAACCCCTCCGCTTCCAGCTTGGCCTTCAGTTGCTCGAACGCAACCTGCAAACTTCCCGCGCCCTTCGGCTCCAGATATTCCGCCGCAATCTGCAGTTCGCCCCGGTCTTCATAAATTGTGACTCGGCCCCGTACAATCACTTGCATTCCATCGGCCGGACGGAACCGCAGCAGCCTCGCCTTCGAGCTGAACATCACCACCCGAATCTGCGCGTTGCCGTCTTTCAGCGTGAAATAAAGATGACCTGAGTCCGGCGCGCGAAAATTCGAAATCTCTCCCTCAACCCACGCATCGGTATACTCGCGCTCCACATGCGTGCGCACAGCCGCCACCAGCGCGCGGACGGTCCAGACACGGCGCTCCGGAGGGGCGAAGCGGAAGCCGAGTTGGTCGGCAAGAGACATGGGGACAGTAGGAGTCTAGCAGGATGGAGAAGGTGGTTCGAGCGCGGGTGTTAGCAGATCGTTTTGAAAGGGCGCGGCTTCAGCCGCGCCGTTAGGTTCGCCAAATCAATGCGGCTTTAGCCGCTGAGGAATGGTCTACGGGACCGTACCCAGCACTTCGCCGGCAGGTATTATGAGGCCCGGTTCCTCGAACCACGTACCGTCCGCTTCCAGACTCGACGACAAAGTTTTCCCTTGCACAACCGTGTCCCATATGTCGAAGGCTTCGCTTCCCGAGCCCGTGGCCGGGGTATTCGCAACCACCCAGTATCGCGTTCCAGCGGTGACCGCGACCGGCGTGAAGCTGCCGACGGCAAGTGTGCAGCAGGTTCCGAAGTCGGCTAGATTTTTAACCACAGCCGGCCCCGCCAGCAGGGTTCCCGGAACACCGTCCGCATCCGAATAGATATTGAGATCCACCTGGCTCGTTCCAATGCCGTAATACTGCACCGCAACCCGCACCTGCGAAACATGCGAGTCGGCGGCAGGCGTAAACTGCATCGCTTCAAAGATGGCATAACCGTTGTTCTGGTTTGGTCCCTCAATCGGTAACCCATCGGTATCGTAGTAAAGGTCGGTCGCCGAACTGCCGAGGTTGCTATAAATCCTTGTCAGAGTCGCCGGAACTGCCTGCGGTGGCACGTGAATCGCGGATTTTTCTGTCGTGTGCACACTCCGGGGACTCTTGTCGGTCTGGCCGAACAGCAGGCTGCAAAGCGCGAACAGGCTCACCACCAGCGGGACTTTCCTCACGAATTTCCTCCGTTTGTCGACTGGAATTTTTCACTGGAACCTCGCGACAAACTAAAAGGCTTGGCTTCGGGAGCGGGGGCTCGAACCGGCGCTAGTCGCGATTTTCTTTTTCACCAAAAAACCGCCTGCCATTGTCCGCTCATTGCCCGTTCGCGTCAATGTGCAAGATTTGGCGCCGCTCCGTCCCATACTCAAGTTGCAACTGTTTGCAACTGGTTGCAATCCTCTTCCTGCCGCCCTTACGAATTTTTACTTCTCCGCGCTCCACACTTCGTGCTAACGTTGCGCCCGTCCAAAATGCCGCGAGGTTCGGAAGGCCTTGCGCAGTGCGGTTTTCCGTCCAGCAATCGAATACTCCGGGCTCGGGAGAAATCCATGAATACTAAAGATCACCAGCAGACGCTGCTTCACCCTCGATCCGCATCGCTCAAAATTTTCTTCTCCATCATGCTGCTCTCGGTCGCCGCCGCGATCGCCGCGGCCTCCCCGCAATTCAAAACTCTCTCCGACTTCAACACGACCAGCGCCTACCAACCCTATTACGGTTCCCTGGTTCAGGGCCTCGACGGCAATTTCTACGGAACAACGGTTCTCGGTGGCGCCAACAGCCAGGGCACGGTATTCAGAGCCACTCCCGCCGGCAAAATTACCGTCATCTACAGTTTTTGTTCGCTTGCCAGTTGCGCCGATGGCGAACAGCCTTACGCCGGCCTCACCCTCGGCAGCGACGGCAACTTCTACGGGACCACCTACTATGACGGCGCCATCTGCGACTGCGGCACGGTTTTCAAGATCACTCCGGCTGGTGTATTGACCACCCTGCATAGCTTCGGTGTGACGGATGGGTACAATCCCTGGGGCACGCTGGTGCAGGGCAGCGACGGTTACTTCTACGGCACGACCTCGAACGGCGGCGCCAACCGTAGCGGCACGGTATTCAAAATCAATTCCACCGGCAGCGACTTCATCAGCGTTTACAGCTTCTGCAATTTGAGTGGCTGCGCCGATGGAAGCGATCCCCGGGGCGGCCTGGTACAGGGCAGCAGCGGTCTCTTCTACGGTACTACGCTCTCCGGCGGTCCGATGCCGGCACGGGAACTGTATACAGCATCAGTTCAACTGGCGCGCTTACCACCATCTTGAGCTTCGCCAACAGTGGCGACCAGGGCCAGGCGCCGTATGGATCGCTGGTAGACATTGCCGGCAATCTTTACGGCACTACCGAGCTCGGTGGTGCCGGGTGCAGCGGATGCGGCACAGTTTTCCAGATTGTTATGCCCTCAGGCACTCTGAATACCTTGCTCTCCTTCGACGGCACCGACGGCCAGGAGCCGCTGGGATCGCTGATTCAGGCTACCGATGGAAATCTCTACGGAACAACCGAATCCGGCGGAGCTAACAGCGCTGGCACCATCTTCAAAATCAGCACCAGCGGCACGTTCACCACGCTCTACAACTTCTGCTCAAAATCCCAATGTACCGACGGTGGGGGTCCGTATGGCGGCCTCGCACAGGACACAAGCGGCAATTTCTACGGTACAACAAGCTACGGGCCCGGAGATGCAGGCGCTGGCACCTTGTTCGAACTCTCCGCTGGCCTCGGCGCATTCGTAAAGACTTTGCCCGGCTCGGGCGCGGTTGGAGAAAAGGTGCAAATACTCGGCAACAACCTGTCGGGAGCCACCAGCGTGACTTTCAACGGCAAAGCGGCCGAGTTTACTGCTCATTCCACCTATATCGTGACGCATGTTCCGTCTGGCGCAACCTCAGGTACCGTCGCGGTATCAGTGGCTGGCAAAACGCTGAAAAGCAACGTTGCCTTCAGAGTCGCACCCTGAACTGCGAAGGATTTCCTGCCGAGGCTGCCCCACCCGCCGCGGTTTTCGGCGGGTGGGACCCAAGCATCACTGAACCACCTCTACCTCTCCTTCCACACCACTTTCCCCGCAACCATCGTCCACACCACTTTCGTATCCCGCATCTTCTCCGGAGAAGCCGTCAGCACATCGCGATCCAGCAAAACCAGATCCGCGCGTTTCCCCGGAGCGATCGTTCCAATCGAGTCCAGCATATTCATCGCCTTCGCCGAATTCCGCGTGTACGCATAAAACATCGCCACGCGCGGCATATCCTGTGGAGGATCGAGCACGCCCTTCGGCCCGCGCCGAGTCTCCGCCTGATAAATCGCCTTGAACACGTTCGCCGTCGAAACCGGCCAATCGCTCGCTCCCGAAATAATTCCGCCATTATCCAGAATCGACCGCGCCGGATACTGCCACTTGTAAATCTCCGGATCGATATACGGCTTGATGATGTCGATCGTGTCCGTGCTCGCATCCGCCCAGAACATCTGCAATGCGCTGATCACGTTTAACTCGCGAAAGCGGTGAAAATCGCTCGGCTGCACGAACTGCTCGTGCGTCAGTTCGTCCGGCAATTCCAGATTTCCGTCAGCCTTTCGCGCCGCTTCGATTCCATCCAGCGCCGCCGTCACCGCGCCATCGCCGATCGCGTGCACGTGAACGATCAGTCCTTCTTTATTCGCCTCAATACACAGCTCGGCAAACTTTTTCGGATCGAACAACAACTCCGCATTCCGCCCCGTATTTCTGTATGGCTTGCTCAAATAAGCCGTCTGCGAAGGAAACTCCACCACCCCATCGGCGAAAACTTTTACACCCGTGATATGCAGATGCGGAACATCTTTATATTCCTCGCGCGTCTTCTGCACCCCGGCCAGTTCCGCCTCCGTATCTTTCGCAAACACCTGCGGAAACGCCACCACCTCCGAATTCAGCTCGCCGTGATCGGCCAGCATTTTGTACGCCTGCAAAACGTAATCCGCCGCCAGCGGATCGAGCCATGCCGTGATCCCCAGACTGTATTCGTACTGCACCGCTGCCCGTCCGGCCGCCAGCAACTGCTGCGGAGTGTATTTGGCCAGCAGCGGCTCGATCTTTTCCGTTCCGGCATCCACTAGAAATCCATTCGGCTGCCCGCTCTTATCAATGCCGTAATATCCCCGTTGCGCCGTCGAGAGTGTTTTCAAAAACTCCGAGGTAATCCCGGCGCGAGCCAGCATCGCCCGGTTCGCCCACGACGTATGCCCATCCATGCCGCGCAGCACCACGCATTGTTTTTCGTAAGCGCCCGTCGACAAATCTTTATTCAGCACATCGGTATGCGACCAGAACTCCAGCGGCAATCCCAGCACTTCAATAATGTCGCCGCGCATTCCGCGCCCGGACTTTTTCGCCCACGCCACGAACGCCGGCAACTGCTCGAGCTTGTCCACCTTGTCCGTCGCGTCCGCGGAGATCAGGTTCAACCCGCCATCAATCGAATGGCTGTGCGAGTCGATGAATCCGGGAAACAGGCTCTTGCCCTGCAAATCGACTCGCTCCACTCCGGCGTCAGCCGATTTCTCCACCTCGGCCAGATTCCCCACCGCAATAATCTTTTCTCCGCGAATCGCAACCGCCTCCGCATACGGGTCGTCTGGATTTCCCGTGAACACCTTCGCATTGAAAAAAATCTTTTCCTGCGATGCACCCTCCTGTGCTTTCACAATTACCGCTCCGCATCCCACGACCAGCCACGCCAAAACTGCCGCGAATACCAGATTCGTAGAAATCCCCCGCGCTCGTCTTCCTCGATCTTTTTCCATTGCTCGTTTTCTCCCGTGTCCCGGTTGTGCCCCGATGTTGCAGCGCTATGTTATCGCAACCATGCTGCCCACTGGCCAGCAACTCGCCGCATCAGCGCCCACTCAGGCGTACTGGCTCGGCTTGAAATTCCAGCTATCTTTTTGATTGCGTCATCCCGAGCGAAGCCGTTTTTCAGGCAGAGCGAGGGATCTCGCGCGGTGTGCAATAGTGACGCACGCGAGATCCCCATTCGACGCGCTCCCCCCTCGCTTGCTCAGGGCAGGCTCTCCGCCGCTCGTAAAAGCGCGGGCGCTCGGGATGACGCATCGATGGGAAAATTCAAATCGAGCCACTACCCACCAGGCAAATCTATAGTCTCCGGCCCCGAATTGGGTGTAGGATTCCCGTGTCTTCAGACATTGCGGTGCACGGCCTTATCGTAACGTAGCGAGCAGGAATCCCGGGAATCGCCAACCTTGCTTTCTCGGGGGCGTACCGGAAATAACCGGCATCTCGCCTCCCATGGAGGGTTCTCGGTAATCCTCGGGGGAGATGCCATGTCATCCGCACCACCCGTCAATACGCATATTCCGCTGTCGGCTATCTTGTTTCTTCTGTGTTGCTCGTTTCCTGCCTTCACCCAGGCAGCGCCAGCCAGGAGTTCTTCGCCCAGGTACGATCTCCAGACCGAGAGTAAAGCCAAAGGTGTCGTCGACGACGTGAAGGTCTCAGACTTTGGCACACGCAAGGACTTCATCCAACTTGTCCTTAAAGAT